>DATBBD010000583.1:0-3407 GCA_036271175.1 Polyangiaceae bacterium
CGCCGACACCGCGTCCAATGACGCCCGCGAGATCGAAGGCCGCCATCATGCTGGTCGAACACTGCATGACCACGGTCGACGTCGGCACCGTCGGATCGAGCTTCGCGTCGAGCCACGTCTCACGCGCCAGATTGCTGTAGCCAAGGTTCGGAATGACACTGCCCCAAGTCGCGGCGTCGATGCGGCCCGACGGAATGCTCGCCATGGCTTGCAACACCGGGACACCGAGGCTCACGGCGTCGCGTTTCGCCAGACCTCCGTCGACCTTCGTAAACGGCGTTCGCAAACCTGCTGCCAACCAGATCGTCGTGTCGCTCATCGTCGTCGTCCTTTACGAGTTGGGCTCGCGTGATGATTTCGTCACGTGAGCGGGGCTAAATTCAACGGAGTGCAGGGATCGAATCGTCCGGAAACGAGACGAAGAAATATCGACACCCGAAGCGCGGGAAAATAGTCGACGCGCGTAACAACGCCCACGCTGGGGGCGTAGGCCACTCCAAGAGCGCGTTGGGGTTCGACATTTCGTCGGCGGCGCGCTCGCCGTTCGACGCCCGTATTGCGCGGACGTCGCATCTTGGAGGGTTTCCATGCAGCGTTTCATCTCGCTTGGGGTGTTGTCCGTGCTTTCTCTGATCCCCGCGATCGGCCTGGCCGCGCCGAACGAGGGACCGGGCGTCGGCTTCTCGTTCAATCCGACGCACCGGATAGGATGGGTCTTTACCGAGACGAACGACAGTGCCGGAAATAACGTGCTCGTCTTCGAGCGGGCGGCGGACGGTTCCCTCACGGCCCGAGCCAGCGTCTCGACGAATGGGGACGGGAGCGCTACGAGCCTCGGATCCGAAGGCTCCGTCGTGCTGAGCGGCGACGGTCAGTGGCTCTTCGCGGTGAACGCGGGCACGAACACGCTCTCCGTGTTCCGGGTTACCGACTCCGGTCTCACGCTCACCGACGTCGTGGCGTCGGGCGGCGATGTTCCGATCGGCGTGACGGAACACGACGGGCTCGTGTATGTGCTGAATTCCGGCGAAAAGCAGGGCATCGGCGGGTTCGTGCTCGGGCGGGCGGGCCGGCTCGTTGCACTGCCGCACTCGACGCGTCCGCTGAGCGCAGCTGCGTCGGTGGGTCCGGCGCAGATCAAATTTTCCCCTGACGGTCGCGCGCTCATCGTCACCGAGAAAACGACGAACAAGGTCGACAGCTTTCCGGTGCGATTCGATGGGACGCCCGGATCGGCCAACGTCGTCGATGCGGTCGGCGTGACCCCGTTCGGGTTCGACTTCGATCCGCTCGGCACCTTCGTCGTGTCCGATGCGGCGAGCGGCGGGGCCACGTCGTATCGCATCGATCGGCACGACGTGCCGGCCGCGATCACCGGACCGCTTCTCGACGGACAGACCGCTGCGTGCTGGGTCACGATCCCGCACGAAGGCCGCGTCGCGTACGTCGCGAATGCCGGCAGCGACGATCTGTCCGTCTACGGCATCGGCAGAAGTGGAACGCTCACGCTGCTGACCGGCGACGGCACCACGGTCTCGACCGGCGCCAAGAGCCACCCGACGGACATGGCCGTCTCCGCCGACGACCGGTTCCTCTACGCACTCGGCACGACGGACGGCTCGATCAGCGGCTTTCGCGTCACGTCGTCGGGAGCGCTCGCCCCATTGACCACTCGAGTGGACGGATTGCCGGCGACCGTGGCCGGTCTCGCGGCGAAGTAAGGCGGCCCGCGCGCCGCGCCTCGAAACCAGTCGGCTAGCTGGCGCTTGGTGACGGAGATGTGGATCGGACGCGACGGGTCACGCCGAGGGGGGGCGGCGGGTCCCGCGCGTCGGGCGTCGCGCGTCGCGTGTCGCGCCGTGCCGGTGTCGTCGTAAATTCTTCGGCTTCGCCGAAATCGGGGTGATCGCGGACCGTGCCGGGTGTCATGCTCCATCGTAATGAGCCCGCTCGACGCTTCAGCCCCGAGGGCGATCTCGGGCCGGGCGTTCGTGCTCGCGACGGCGTTCGTGCTCATCGCGGGGTGCTCGGGCAAAGTCATCGACCACGGTGGCGTTTCCGATCAAGGGAGCTGCGGTCCAATCGGCCCGACGACGTCCTGCGCGAGCTGCAGCTGCGAAGGCACCCAATGGGTGTGTGCGCCGGTCCCGAATTGCGTGCCGGAGGCCGGAACTTGTATCGACGGTCAGACTCGTTCTGCCGGGGACGCGTGCAACAACACCTGCACATGCTCGAGCGGGAGATGGCGCTGCACCGATCTCGGGTGCGTGACGCCCACGTGCAAGCCGGGCGACGAACGCGCCGCGGGGGACGGTTGCAACGTTTGTGCATGCGACGACGACGGCACCTGGGATTGCACGCAGAAGCTTTGTCCGCTCCCGAGGCTCGACGCGTCCACGGCGTCGCCGTGCGACGCGAGCGACCCGCAAGGTCGCGGACACGCCGTCATCGCAGGGTGCCCGTGCAGCGTTCTTCCTGGTGACTATTGTTGCAGCGACGGTTCCCACGAAACGGGCTACGCGTGCAACAACCGTGCATGGGCGAGGTTCTTCGACAGCCGATGCGGCGGAGTCGCACCGGACGCCGGATTGTCCGCACCCGTCGCCGGCACGATCACCTGCGGTCCGTAGAACTCAGAGCAGCGTTGCGTTCAACGTGATCGGCGTCGCGGCGAGCGCCTTCGAGAGTGGGCAATTTTTCTTCGCGACGTCGGCGAGCGCCGAAAATTTTGCGGCGTCGACGCCGGGTACTTTGCCCTCGAGGTCGAGCGTGATTTGCTTGATCGCGAATCCTTCGCCCTCTTTCTGCAAGTCGACTGCCGCGACGACGCGAAGCTCCTCGGGCGGCGTTCCGTTGGCGCTGAGCGCGAAAGAGAGGGCCATCGCGAAACAGCCGGCGTGCGCGGCGCCGAGTAGCTCCTCCGGATTGGTTCCGGCCTTGCCGTCTTCGCTCACGAAGCGGGTCTGGAACGAATAGGGCTGTTCATGGAAGACGTCACTTTGCGTGGTCAGGCTGCCCTTGCCGTGAAGACCGTCGCCATGCCAGATGGCCGTGCTCTTACGAATCATTGGTTTTCTCCTAGGTTCGGCGAACGTAACGCGAGGTCTCGAACGCCGCAATCCGAACCCGTTTCCGCCCCGGCCCGCCACACGGTCGGCATGCCGCGCGATCGATCCCTTCGTTTCATTGACGCTATCTCGAGGAGGCTGGCACCACGAGAGAAACAGTGGACGAGTCAAACGTGTACTTCGCGGGGGAATTTCGATGCCCTCCCCCATGCAGGGGGCGTCGAAATTCCCATCGCTTCGATGGACTCGTCCTACTAGATTGACGCCGCCATGACGACGCCCCCCGGATCGACGAAACCTGGTTCTCTGCCGGAACTGAGCGAGCCTCCCACGTCGCGC
>DATBBD010000584.1:0-4477 GCA_036271175.1 Polyangiaceae bacterium
GTCCACGGGCGCAGCCTACTCCGGGAGGTCGAGTTCGGCGACGGTTTCGAGCATGCGTCGGGCCCGTGGGTGGGCGTGGGCGTCAGCGTCGGCGGCCATCGGCCTCCGTGCTAGCGTGCACTGCGATGGGCGACGGCCAGCGGGTGTGTCCAACCTGTGGAGCGACCTACGCCGAAGATGCGCTCTTTTGCCCGCGCGACGGCGCGCCGCTCGCGTCGCGAAAAGCGAGCGCCGGCGGCGATCCCCACGTCGGCGTCCGTCTCGCCGGCGAGTTCGAGCTCGAGCGGCTGATCGGCATCGGTTCGATGAGCCGTGTGTATCGGGCGCATCAAGCCGGCGTCGAGCGAGCCGTGGCCGTGAAGATCCTCCGGCACGAACACACCAAAGATCGCGCGCTCGTGGCGCGTTTCGAGCGGGAAGCCCGAGTAGCGGGCGGCCTGTCTCACCCGAACCTCGTCCAGATCGTCACCGTCGGAACACTCGAGCCGTCGGGTACTTCGGACAACGGCGAGCCGTACCTGGTGATGGAATTTCTCGACGGCTTATCGCTGCGCTCGGCCCTCGTCGCGGCCGGCGGATCGCTCGGAACCCTGCCGTCGATCGAAGTCGCGGTTCAAATCGCCGACGGCATCGGTGAAGCGCACGCGCGTGGCGTCGTGCATCGCGACTTGAAGCCCGAGAACGTGATGCTCGTTCATTGCGGCGAAGATCCGCGCTTCGTCAAAGTGCTCGACTTCGGCGTCGCACGTGTCGGCGAGGGCGACAGCTCGCTCGCCACGCATGCCGGCGCGGTACTCGGAACGGCGAAATACGCGTGCCCCGAAAGCGCACGCGGCGAGCGCGTCGGGCCGCCCGGCGACGTCTACTCGATGGCGACGATGCTCTTCGAGTGCCTCTCGGGGCGAACGCCGTTCCAGGGCGCCGGTCCCGTCGATTTCTTGATTCAGCACGCGCAATCCGAAGCGCCCGACGTGCGTTCGTTCGAACCGAGCCGGAGCGTCCCCGAGCCGCTCGCGCGCGTGCTCAAGGACAACCTCGCGAAGAACCCCGCCGATCGCTGTCGCGACGCGCGCGTGTTCGGACGCGTGCTCCTCGATGCGTCGCGCCGGAGCGGGCTCGACGCGAACCGGCTCGCGTCGAGAGCGACGCTCCTCGGCGGTTTCGAGGGCCGCGCACGAGCGACCGAGCAATCGACGAGCCCGATGACCGTCCCCGTCGAACGCCAGGGCCTCTCCGACCTGAACCGGTCGAGCGGGCGCGGGCCGTGACCTTCGCGCGCATCGCGTCGGTCGCCGCCGTGCTCGCGGCGTCATTCGTCGCGCACGTCGCGGCGGCGCAAGAAGAGCTCGCGGGACGCGCCGATCCGAACGCGCACGTCACGGTCGGCATGGCCGAGTTCGGCGTCGGGCTCCTCTCGCTCCCGAACGCGTCGGTGTGCGGCAGCTCGACGCGCTCCGAATGCAGCAAAGGCGACAACAGCGTCGCGCTCAGCGCATGGCCGCTCTTTCGGTGGGGTCACTTCGCGACGGGCGCGGGGGTCATGCTCGGCCTCACGTCGAGCACCGACGCCCCGAGAAACGACCCGCCCGACGTTCCCCGCGATCACACGCGGCGCTATTTCACGGTCGAAATCACCGGCCGCTACTACGTTCCCATCACCGGCGGGTTCGAAGGCTGGGTCGGCGTCACGTCCGGGCTCGGCGTCGTCAACGACACCTTTCAATCGCAACAGGGGCTCACCGACCAGGCCCTGATCGGTCAACGCGGCGTCACCTTGCTCACGCAGGGGTACACGCTCGGGCTCGGATTCGGTCTCGACGCGCCCATCGCCACGAATTGGCTCATCGGCGGGCGCGCGCGCATCGCCGATTGGTTCCTTCCGGGCACGTCGCAAACCGACCCCTTCGAGGATACGGCGTCGCTCCGGGGCGTGGTGACCACCGTCGATATCAGTCTCACCATCGCGTATCGGTCGCGTTTGCTTTTTTGATTGGGGCACCCGGCGCGCCGCGTTCGACCACAGGTGTGGTCGCTCCGTCACGCGGTGCACCGGAAGCCGCACCGCTCGCCGCTCACGGCGTGGAACGACTGGCGATCCCGATCCACTCCACGACGCGATCGAACACCGCGGCCGTCGCGACGAGCACGACGAGCGTCCGGAGCGGCGCGACGAACGTCTCGCCGCGCAACGCCGGGAGTTCCCGCGAGGCGAGCGCCAGCGTGACGTCGAAGGTCAGCCCGACGACGAGAAGCGGCGCACCGACGCTCGCCGCGACGTCGATGCCAACCGAAAGGTTCCGCACCGCCGCCGCGAGCGGCACCTCGGCGCCCGTGCCGAGCGTCGCGAGTCGCAGCGCGATGCGCGTGGCGCCGCCGAGTTCGAGGAACAGCATCGCCGCGAGCAACCCGAAGAGGACCGCGAGCGGCGTGTGTCCCCCCGCCGCGAGACCACTGTCGGCGCGAAGTCGCGCCGTTCCGATGGCGGTGTCGGCGGTGCCGCCCGCGACGGTCGCGGCCCACAGCGACACCGCCGCGGCGATGGCGACCGGCACCCCGCGCACCGCTTCGACGGCGATCACCGCCGGCCACGCGATGCCCGTCGCAACCGGATGGACGGAAGGCGCGATCGCCGTCGCGAGCGCGAGCCCCATGGCGACGCGGAACTCCGCCGGCAACAGACCGAGACCGAACGCCGGCACGATGAGCACGGTCGGCATCACCCTCGCCCACGCGATGCCCCACGCCGCCAGATCCTGCCCCGACGCGCGCGCAACCGCGACGATCGCGTCGACGAGGCCCGGCTCCACCATGCCGCCCGTGAGCGTCACACGGTCCGCGGCATCTGTGAAGCGACGCGCGTTGACACGGTTCGTTCGGGACGGTACTTCGTCGGACCTTCGACGCGCCCGAATCGCGCCAGGGGAGCCCACATGAGTGTGAATCCGTCGTCCGTTGGGCTCGAAAGCCCCGAAACGGAGTTCGACTACGACTACCGAGACGTCGCGCTCTACGCGCTCGGGATCGGCGCCACCGCCGACGAGCTCGACTACCTGTACGAAGGCCGAGGACCGAAGGTGTACCCGACCTTCGCGGTCGTGCCGGCTTACGCCCCGATGTGGACGCTCCTCGGACAGCTCGGCGGCAACTTCAACACGATGGTCCACGGCGCGCAGACCGTCACGGCGCTCCGCCCCATTCCCCCATCGGGAAAATTCGTGACGCGAGCGCGCGTCGCGGGCGTCTACGACATGAAGCGCCTCGCGCAGGTCGTGTGCACCACGGAAAGCACCATCGGAGGGGAGCCGATCTGTCGCACCGAGTGGCAATTCCTCTTTCGCGACGAGGGCGGCTTCGGCGGCCCGCATCCGCCGAAGTCCCTCGCGAAGCGCGCGAAAGACGGCGACGCGCCGATCTTCGACTTCGAGCAGATGGTGTCGCCCGAGCAAGCGCTGCTCTACCGGCTCTCCGGCGACACGAATCCGCTCCACGCCGATCCGGAGTTCGCGCGTTCGGTGGGGTTCGAACGCGGCGTCATTCTTCACGGGCTCGCGACGTTCGGATTCGTCGCGCGCGCCATCGTGAAAAAGGCGTGCGGCGGCGACGCGTCGCGTCTCCGCTCGCTCACCGCGTCGTTCCGAAAACCGGTGTTCCCAGGCGAGTCGCTCCGGACCGTCGGGTACGCCGTCGACGGCGGCGTCGTGGCGAAAGTCTACGCGGGCGGTCGCGACGACGCGGTGGTCAACGGCTGCTATGCGGCCCTCGTTTGATGGTACGTTTCACGCGATGAGCGACGCGGCGAAGCCCGAGAAAAAAGACGCCGATTGGTGGATGCCCTGGGCCGTCCTGATCGCCCTCGTCGTTTTTGGCGCCCTGGGTTTCTTCCGAGTGTTCACGCCCAAGCCCGGCATCTCCGCGGCCGACGTGCCCACCGCGGCGTCCCCGACGCGCGCGTCGCCGACCTCGACGAACAGCGCCCGGGCCATCGCGAACGCGCCGCCGCTGAAACCGTAGGCCGCGTACGGACGTGCGACGGGGAGGGACCGATTGCGTTCCGCGTCAACTCACCACGCGGGCGGGAAACGAGCTCTCGGCGTCGGGCGTTACAGGCACCCGGCTTGACATTTCACCCGGTGGGCAGCCAGGAGCTCACAGACGGGGTATTGCGTCTTGTCGCAGAAGCGCTCGCACGCGGGCCCCATCTGCGAATCGCCCACGCCCGAAAAAGCGTCCGTGCCCGCGTCCGTTTCGACCGTAATCGACGGGCAACCGGCCGGCACGCTGTTCATTCCGCTGTCGCACGCGGAGAACGACGTTACCAGGAACAGCAAACCAAGAGCGGTTCATCCGGCTTCTCCGTGGGTCGCGGGACCGGTCGGCGCCTCTCGGTGTAGCCTGACGGCGTGAAAGACACGGAACTTTACGCGCAGATTCTCGGCATCGGCACACCGTTCACCGTGGCCCGAGTCGAACTCGCGGT
>DATBBD010000585.1:0-5441 GCA_036271175.1 Polyangiaceae bacterium
GGTCTCCCCCCGATCCTCGCCAAGCCTCGGATGGGGGAGACGTCAGGGCGGAAGGACCCACGAATACACCGAGTACCTGAGCTCGCTCCACGCCGCCGCTGCCGGCGTTTGGTTCGTCTCGAGTGGTTGATTCGGCGGCGAAAAGACGAGCCGGACTCGGACGGCGCGCTTCCCGCGGGTGAGCTGGGACGGAACCAGGAACTCGTCGTCGCGGAAGCGGCGGTTCGAGGTTTCGACCATTGGGGTCGGCGCGTCGAGCTCACCGGGCGGATTCGAATAGACGCAGGTGTTCGATCCCGCGAGATACCAGGTGCCGGCGCGGGCGAACGCGGCGCCGTTCACGTCATCGGCGATGAAGACGTCTGCGCGTTGATCCGGATAGGAATAGTCGAGCTTCCGGCGGAGTAAGAGCCCGTAATTGTCGGAGCGGATCTGAATTCGGAACTCCGTCGTTCCGGTCATGTGGCGGCCGGTGTCCGTCGTGGCGGGGTAAATTTCCGTGGCGCCGACGTGATCGACGCCGAGCTCGTAGCGCGACGTGATGGAGTCGACGGACGAGGCGGTCGGCGACGTGTACGCATGCGCGACCTCGTCGGTCGCGTCGCCGACGTGGAACGAGTCGGTGAGCGCGAGGCACGCGCCCGGACGGCCGTACCAATACGCGACGGATTGGTAATGCTCCGTCGAGTCGTCGACACCGCCGTGCTCGAGCTGAATGCGCGCATTTTTTCCGAACGGCATCACATCCGCCACGAGGAGCCGATACGCGCTCTCGATCTGGTCTTCGGCGTTCGCGGCCGCAAGCACGCTCGGCGCGCCCACCGGGTGACCGGCGAGCGGCAGGGTCGTCGTTTGACCACCCCAGTAGTCGCCTCCGCCGGCCCACTCTTCCGTTCCGGTGCCCTGCGCTTGCGGCGTGCCGCTGTCGTCGAAGAAAAACCGCGGATCGCCTTCTAAAGTAGTGAACACCGCGTGATCGGAAAAGTCGAAGCTCATGCCGTTGAAAGTGCCGCAAAAGTCGCCGCCGCCTTCGGTCGCCGTGGTGTCGAGCACCGTCAGATCGCGACCTGCGACGGGAACGCCGTGGTCGCGATACGTCGCGTGAAAGTAGGCGAGGGCGTTCGGGTCGTCGTCGAGCGCCGTGGTGCGAATTTCCCAGCGGACATTCGTCACTGCCGTGTCTGCGAGCTCGAGCTCGAGATGGGCGCCCCGGAAAAATGGCATGGGGAAATAGCTCGCGAGCACCACGTCGCCGTTCGTGAAATGCACGCTCTCGAGGAGCCCTTTGACGAGCCACTCCGCGTTGGTGCGGTTGTAAAGAGAGCCCGCTCCGAAGAACAATGCGAGCGGCGCGTCGATCGACGGACTTGCGCGCCCGTCCCAGGTCACGCGGAGCCGGGCGTGCTCGACGTTCACCACCTGGTCGGCGGAGACGCGGAGCGTGAGCGCGCGGATCTCACCCGCGCCGTGGAGATCGGCGAGGGTGAGCGTCGTGCCTCCGTCCGGGCTTCCCGAGCCGCTCGTCGTCGTGACCGCGGCGCCGGTCGGCGCGATGTCGCTTCCGGCGCTGTTCAAGACGCCGACGGCAACCGCGGGCGGAGCGCCAGGGTCGTACTGCGTGATCGGGTGCGACAGGTTCGGGGCGCCCTCGGGGAACGACTGCTCGATGAAATATCCCGTGCCGTAGTGGGTGCGTTCGTACGCGACGGTGAGCGAGTTCTGAAAGGGCAGGGGGATCCACGACAAATCCGCCCCGCCGGTCATCGACCAGGTCTCGGCGAACGGTGGCGGAAACGACGCCGCCGGCAAATAGACCGAATTGGCCACCGGAGTGGTCGGAGTCGCGGTGCTCGATTCCGAGACGACGTTGTCGGCGCCGTCGACCCCGTAGTGCCAGGGGCTCCCGTGCCAATGATTGGCGCGTGCGAAATAGAGGACCCCGGGGCCGGCGACGTCGAGCGCGACGAACCTGCCGTTCGCGTTTTGGCGCAAGAAATGGCTCGCGTCGGAGCCTTCGTTGCCGCCGGCGCGGTCGTAAGTGCTGCGCATCGTCGTGCGCGTCCCGATGCGCAAGCGCGGCAAATGCGCCCAATCGGTGTAGGCGTCGTAGCCGATCGGAATGATCGGCAAGGTCCGCGTTCCGCCGTCGAACGGCGCGCCCGCCGCGCTTGCGTCGCTCGACGTTCCCGTCGTTCCGCCGTTCCCGTGGCCGTCGACACTACCGTCGCGCGCATTCGACGCGGTGTCGCTCGAGCACCCCACGACGACCAGCGCGGCCATCGCGAACGCGAGTCGAGCGTCGTTCGCCACCTCGACGAAACTTGCGCCGTTCTTTCGACGGCTTCAAGCTCCGCCCTCGATTCACCCGCGCAATTCGTCGCGGATCAGGACGAGCCCGACGGCGGGACGACCCACTTCACGCTCGAAGCCGAACGGCACGTAAAATTCCGGGTCCCGCGTCGTGAGCCGCAGGCGCTTCACTCGCCGGAGCATCGGATGCGACAGCAGCAATTGCACGAGCGCTTTGCCGAGCCCGACGCCGCGCGCGTCCTTTTGCACCGCGACGTCGGCGATGTACGCATGACGTTCGCCGTCGCTCAGAGCACGTCCCGTCGCGACGAGGCGACCGTCGGACGCGCGCGCGCCGATCCATGCGGAAGAATGGCGAAGCGCCGCGGCGAGCGCCGCGAGCGTCGCGTCCGTCGTCCAGTACTCGTCCTTCACGAGCTCGACGGCTTGGGCGACGTCGTCTTCCGTCGGCGCGACGCGGAACATCGAATCGTTCGGCCCGACGAGAAACGACGGCGGCGGCATCGAAGGGCGAGCCTCCAGGATTTCCGTGAGTCGTTCGACATCGCCGGGCGCGCCGCGCTCCCACAACGCGAGCGCCACGGCGTGGATTTCGTCGGCCCGAGCGTCGCTCGTCAACGACAGGGCCCGTGAGTCGAGCGCGCCGTCCTTTTCGGTGGATGACGTGTTCATCATCGCGAAGTGTCTCACGCGAGTTGGACCAGAACAAAGAGCCAGGCCCATATATTTACTAGTCCAGTCGGCGTCGTTCGCCGCGTCGCTTGCGCCGGCGTCTTTTCTCCGCCGGCTCGGTGAATTCGCTGTAACTTGCTCGCGACATGCAAGTTCTCTTGTTCGGCGCGAGCGGCATGATCGGCCGCGGGGTTCTGCTCGAATGTCTCGACGCGGCGGACGTGACCCACGTGCTCTCCGTCGGTCGGAGCTCGGCAGAAATCGCCAACCCGAAGCTCACCGAAATCGTGCAGCCTGATCTATTCGACGTCGCCGCGTACGCCGATCGCCTCGGCGGATTCGACGCCTGCTTCTTTTGCCTCGGCATTTCGTCGGCGGGCATGAGCGAGGCCGACTACACGAAGATCACCTACGATCTGACCATCGCCGTTGCCGAATCGGTGCTCGCGAAGAGCCCCGGTGCCGTGTTCTGCTTCATCTCCGGGCAGGGAACCGACAGCACCGAACAGGGCCGTTCGATGTGGGCACGGGTGAAGGGCAAAGCGGAAAACCGGCTCGCGACGATGCCGTTTCGCGCCGTGTACTCGTTTCGCCCCGGCATCGTCCGGCCGCGTCGCGGCGTGACGTCGAAGACGTTTCTCTATCGCGCGGGCTACGTGGTGTTCACGCCGCTCTTCCCGATCCTCGCACGGCTTCTGCCGGGTTCCGTCACCACGTCGGACAACATCGGGCGCGCAATGTTGAACGCCGTCCGAAATGGCCCGCCGAGCGGCGTCCTCGAAAATCCGGCGATCAACGCACTCGCCGGCGCTTCCTGACGTCGGATCGCAAGATTCGCCAAGTGCTTCCTCTCGGCGATTCCTAAGCTCGCTCCGAACCAGGAGACGAACCCATGGCTTCTATTCGAAGAGAGATTTCCATCGCGGCGCCCGCCGAGAAGGTCTGGGACGCCGTTCGTGACGTCGGGGCGATCCGCACACGGCTCGCGCGCGGCTTCGTCACCGACGTGAAACTCGAAGACGGCGCCCGCGTCGTCACGTTCGCGAACGGCATGACGGCGCGCGAGCTGATCGTCGACTCCAACGACGCCGACCGCCGGCTCGCGTGGAGCGTCGTCGGGAGCGGCCGCATGACGCATCACAACGCCTCCGCGCAGGTGTTTCCCGAAGGCAACGGCCACAGCCGTTTCGTCTGGATCGCCGATCTGCTTCCGCACGACGCTGCGCCCGCCGTCGCGGCGATGATCGAACAAGGTCTCTTGGCCGTGAAACGCACCCTCGAATCCGCGAGCGGTTGATGCCCCACCCCGCCGCGCTTCGCGCGTCGACCCTCCCCAACGCCCGCGCATTCGCGCGAGCGGGGCAGGGTCGTCACTGTTCGGCACCCGCCATGTGGACAGGTTGCCGTCACGGCGGGTTTCGCCGGCATGTCACAGAGAGGGGGTGTTGAATCTCCGGGGTCGAGCCTTAGGTCTTTCGCCAGCGAGGTTATGACCATGTACAAAACGAAAAACGATCTCCCCGAAGCAGCGCGAACATCACTCGTCGACCTGTTGAACCGGCGTCTGGCCGACGCTCTCGACCTCCAGAGCCAGTGCAAGCAGGCACACTGGAACGTCCGCGGCCCCAATTTCATCGCTCTTCACGAGCTCTTCGACAAGGTCAACGAAGACGCCGAAGACTACGTCGATCTGATCGCGGAGCGCGCGATCCAGCTCGGCGGAAGCGTCCAGGGCACGATACGCGTCGCGGCGCAGCGTTCGACCTTGGCGGAATACTCTACGAAAAGTGACGGCGGAAAAGACCATGTCGAGGCTCTGTCCACCTCGCTCGCCGCATTTGGAAAGATCGCCCGCCAGGCTATCGACCAATCGTCCGAATTGAAGGATGCGGACACGGCAGACATCTTCACCGAGATTTCGCGAGGTGTTGACAAGTGGCTATGGATGGTCGAAGCACATCAACAAGTTGATCGCTGACCAGCGGCCTTCGGCGTCGCTTCGTGCGCGAGCGCGAACGGAGATTTCGATCTCCGTAAATCCGTCATGGCGGATCTCGCGTACGAGCGGCGTCGAAATGGATTCAGGAGCCACCGCGTGGACGCCGATTTGTTCCACGCACGTTTCCTGAACCGTGTTAAGGCCACGCCAAATGCGAGTAACGGCTCTTCTTGCTTTCGCTTCCGTGTCGACGCTGACCGGCGCAGCCCTCGCCGATGATTCGATGGGCGCACCGCCGCCCGACGCGACCGAGCTCGTCTCGGCGCCCAAAGCGACCGAAGACGCTCCGACCATAGAAAAGCCCACTCACACGACGACCGCGACGGTGTCGGCGGGCGGGCAATTGGCGACCGGAAACTCGCGGCTCCTTGCAGGAACGGCCAACGGGAAGTTGGACCTACGTCGCGACGAGAACGGTTTCGGCGCCGCTCTGGTCGCCAACTATGGTCGCTCCGCGGCA
>DATBBD010000586.1:0-6150 GCA_036271175.1 Polyangiaceae bacterium
CGTGGTCCGCGTGCTCCCGGTCGGCGCGATGCCGTTGAACACGATGGCGATCGACGGACCGCCCGTGCCGCCTGAGCCCGACCCGCCGTTGCCGCCGTCGCCGCCTTTGCCGCCTCCGCCGGCTGCCCCGATGTGAACGCCGCCATCGGGGCTACCGCCGCCAGCGCCTCCCGACTCGCCATGTCCGAACACTCCCGAATCCCCGCCCGTTCCCCCCTTGCCGCCCTTCGCTGTGATCAACGCAACCGTGTCCAGCGTGACGCCACTGCCCCAGACGAGCAGCGCGATCGATGCGCCCCCACCTTTGCCGGCCTCACCGTGCATGCCGCCGCATCCGCCCATGCCGCCTGCCCCGCCGCTCGCGCCGACGCACGTCGCGGTGCCCGCGCTCGAGCCGCCACCACCACCGCCTTGTCCGGGATTTCCATCCGTGCCGGGTTGGCCATCAGCCGGAGTAAAACCGCCAGCGGCGAACACGCCGCTGCTCACGGCTTGAGGGCCGAGTGCGCCGTCGTTGCCGACGGCGCCGGGCTTTCCCGTGTCTTGTACGTCCTCGCCCACCGTCGAATCGCCGTTTCCGTGATTGTCGTCGTTCGGCGGCGTGGTGGTGTTGTTATCGGGACTTCCGGCCACGCCGGGGGACCCACCCTGCTTTTGGGCAGTCCCTCCGCCGCCCCCCTGCGATCCGCACTGACTCGACACGGACCAAGCACCGCCAAACTGCTGTGTCGGCGCGTCGCTGGCACACGACGCGGCAACGCCAACCGGCGCGTCTCCGGCCGTCACCCCAGGCGCCCCATCCGTCCCCGTCGCGCCGTCCAGCCCATCCGCCCCATTCCCCGCCGTGATCGTCACTCTCTGGAAAGTGACGTTGCTCGACGCGTTCACAATCGCGCCGATGCTCGATTGCGCCGCGGCTTTGTTGGTCGGCTTCGGCGCGTCCATCGCAGTGAACGCAATGTCCGCAATGACCACGGCGCCCTCCGCGTTTTCGATGTCGAGCGCGGGGCCCGGCACGCTCGGCTCGACCGTCGCGTGCGCGGTGCCGTTGTACGCCCACGGCGTTGCGGTGCCGTCCGGGCAGTTGAACCCACCATAAAGACCGATCGCAGATTTGACCGCTGGGATGGTCACTTCTTCCGCATACGTCGCGTTGCACACCACGACGATGGTCTTGCCCGTCGCTCCCGCCAGGATGATCCCCTCGCTGATCGTGTGCGCCGGTGATGCCATCGTCCCGGCGCCGACTCCACTGTCGGCGCCCGTTGCACCCGGCGCCACGAACACGACGTGGTCGTCTGTTACGAGACACGGCTCGACGTCCGGCGACTTCTTCTCGTCGCACTTTGGACCCGCTTCCGCGTCGCCTGCGTCCGGCGTGCCGCCGTCGGTGCCGCCGCTCGACGGCGCGCCGCCCGTTCCGCTCCCGCCGCCGCTTCCGCTCGCGCCGCTCGCTCCCGACGCGCCGCCCGTCGCTCCACCGCTTCCGGCTTTGCCGCCCGAGCCCGACGCGCCGCCTGTGCCGGAAGCGCCGCCGTTGCCGGACGAACCCCCCGTGGCGCTCGGCGCGCAGTTTTTGACCTCGAGGCAATTGTCGCTCGTGGAGCCGCACGCAAGCGCAAGCGCGCCCGTCGCCGAAAGAACGAACGTCGATATAAGAAGAGAGCGCATTGGTTTCCCTTTACCCCGTCACTCGGACCGACCACCACCGCGCCAGCGTCCGAAAGCTGGCTCTAGCCTCAATTCGCCGACCCGGGCAACTCGAAAGCTCCGCCGCCACGCCTGCCAGAGCGAGGTTGAACACTTCGCGCGACGAATCGAACACCGGCCCCCTCGAGTTGCGTGTCAGACGCGGCGCCGACACTTTTTCGTTATTTATTTTGGGGGGCACCTGGCGCGTCACACCTCGCCGTGTCGACGACGCGCATCTTCTCGAAGGGCGCCCCCAAAAAAAACACGGCACCGCTGGAATCTCGTGCGCCCCGTTCGCTCGACGTGGCGGTCTTCGGCGCTCAAGGGGCGCGTGGACCCGGCTCGAACTCAGGGCCGGGCGTGACGCAATGCCGTCGCGGTGTGCACCGACGAGCTCCGGGTTCACTGCGCCAAGGTCGGTCGCTTCCTGAAGCTCGCGAACCACGGCCACTTCGGGAACGAGTCGACGCGATCGCCGCGCCGACATTGGACGACCCGTCGTGGGGTTTGCTGTCGAGGCGCGATTACTTCGCTGGCGGGCAAAGTACGCGGAGTGCGTTGCCGCTGAAGACCTTCGTGACGTCGGGGCGCGACATGCCGTGGGCGATGAGGGCGGCGGCGAGATGGGGGAATCCGCTGACGTCGGTGAGCTCGCGGGGCGGTGTGATGTCGCCTTCGAAGTCGGAGCCGATCGCGACGTGGTCGATGCCGGCGACGTGCACCAGGTAGTCGACCTGACGAACGACGTCGGCGAGCGTCGCTTTGCCGTGCGGCGCGAGAAAGCGCGAATGAAAATTGACGCCGATGACGCCGCCGGTCGCGGCGATGCGACGGATCTGAGCGTCGTTCAGATTGCGCGGGTGCGGCGCGAGGGCGCGCGCGTCGGAGTGCGTGGCGACGACCGGAACGTGCGCGGCTTCGGCGAGGGCGAGAATGTCGTCGGTGGCGGCATCGGAGGCGTGCGAGACGTCGAGGATGCCGCCCGCGCGCTGGATGCGGCGCACGACGTCGCGGCCCTTGTCGGTGAGGCCCGTCGTGGGCGGCGGCGACGTGCCGGACGACGTCGCGAGCGCGTTGTCGTACGAATGCACGAGGCCGAAGAGGCGAACGCCGCGCGCGACCCATCGCGGAATGGAGTCGGGATCGTCGGCGAGCGGTGCGGCGCCTTCGAACGCAAACCACGTGCGCACGCCGCCCGCGGGATCGGCGCAACCCGGCGCACGAAACGGCGGTGTTCGAGGAATGAGCGCGAGGAGATGCGTGAGCGAGTCGTCGAGATCGACCATGCGCGGACCCGTCGGTGAGACGTCGCGCGGAACGTAGAGCGGCAGCACGACGCCGCTCACGCCGGCGTTCACGAGCTTCGACGCGACGTATTGACCGGACCCGGTCGCCAGAGATCCGCCCCGAAAATTCACCCGATACGAAAGATCGACGTGCAGGTCCACGACCGGAATCGGCGCCGGCGCCGCATCGACCGCGGGGACCAACGCGCCGAGAGCTAGCGCGACGACGAACGAGGCGACGACGAGTGCGATTCTGTTCGGCATGCGTCGCGCTCTCCAACCGCCGCCGGCGCGCGAGCAGTGCGCTATGCCATTTTCCCAGGGACAATCGGCAGACTCGCGGTGAGTCCGCCGTCGACGGCCCAGGCTTGACCGTTGACGTAGCTTGCGCGGTCGCTCGCGAGGAACGCGGCGACGTTGGCGATTTCTTCGGGGATGCCGCCGCGACGGAGCGGATTGAGCTGCCCGATTTTTTTCTCTTTGCCGGTCTGGCGCGCGTAGTCGAAGAGCGGTTGCGTCATGCCGGTCTCGATGAGACCGGGGCAGATGGCGTTGACGCGAATGCCGGTGCCGGTGAGCTGGTACGCGGAGGTCTGGACGAGACTGATGACGCCGGCTTTGCTCGCGCTGTAGTGCGGCGACCCGGCGCCCGAACGAATGCCCGCGACGGACGCGGTGCAGATGATGGAGCCGCCGCCGTTGTCCTTCATGTAGCGCGCGGCGTGCTTGATGCCGAGGAACGGCCCGATGAGGTTCACCTCGAGGAGTGCGCGGAACGCGTCTGCTTCGAGGTCGAGGAGCGGCACGAGCCCGCCGGAGACGCCCGCGTTGGCGTAGAACACGTCGAGGCCACCGAAGGCCTGCACCGCGGCGTCGACCAGGCCTTTGACGGCGGCGTCGTCGGAGACGCTCGCGACGATGCCGCGCGCGGTGCCGCCCGCGCTCCGGATCGCGTCGACGGTCTCGGCGAGCCCTTTTTCGGCGACGTCGCACGCGATGACTTTGGCGCCCTGCGCGGCGAAGAGCTTCGCGCTGGCACGCCCGATACCACTGGCAGCGCCGGTGACGACTGCCCGCTTTCCACTCAGAAGTAGGTCTGACACCTCCGCAAGATACCAAACCCCGGCAAATGCGAATCCTCTTTTGAAGCGTCGCGCCGAAGGCGTACGCTATTCATTCGATGTCGCGTTCCCTGCCGCCCGATCGGACCGGACAGGTGGTGGGCGGCCGCTACGAGATCCTGTCGCTCCTCGGCGAGGGCGGACAATCATCGGTGTATCGCGCGCGCGATCGTCGCGAGGGGGACGAAGTGGCGCTGAAGATCCTGAAACCGGGGACCGACAAGGAGTCCACGGAGCGGATGTTCCGCGAAGCGCGCGCGCTCGCGTCGCTGCACGGCACGGCGACGGTGCGCGTGCTCGACCAAGAATGGACCGACGACGGCGCGATGTCGCTGGTAACCGAGTTGCTCATCGGCGAGCCGCTCGACGACGCGCTCGAAAAAATCGAGGCGAGCGGGAAACGCGTCGAGCTCGACTACATCGCGCGCCTTCTCGAACCCGTCGTGGAGACGCTGCACGCCGCGCACGCGATCGGCATCGTGCACCGCGATCTGAAGCCGGCGAACATCTTCGTGCTGTCCGAGGACCGCGGCGTGCGGCTCATCGATTTCGGGTTCGCCAAGTTCCAGCGCCTCCGCGGGCTCACGGCGCACGATTTTATCGCGGGGTCTCCGAGTTACATCGCGCCGGAGACGTGGATGGGGCGACAAGACGCGATCGACCATCGCATCGACGTGTACGGCTTCGGCGCCGTCATTTTCCGCTGCTTTGCGGGCGCGCCGCCGTTCGTGTCGAAGGACATCGCCGTCTTGCTCAGAGAAGCGTCGACCGCGCCGCGCCCGAGCCTCTTCGCCAAGCGTCCGGATCTCGGCGAGATGATCGATCACTGGGTCGACCTCGCGCTCGCGATCGATCCCGACGCGCGCTTTCACGCGATCCGCGCGCTCTGGCGTGCATTCCTATCGGCGGCGCGCTCGGGCCCGGGCTGACGGTTACGCTGGTATTTCGAGGAGGCCGACCGACGCAGCGGGGGGCGTAGTAGGTTTATGAGATAGCTTCATTTCCCTGGGCTCGTGCCTTTGTCGTACACGACGACCGTGATGTACACGCGCCGTTGTTCTTGCGGCGGGGGCTGATCTTCGGGGGCCGCGGTGAACGACGGGGCCGTCGCTTCGAAGACGATGAGCCGCGTGTGATCGATGCCGGCCGATTGCATCAGATTCTTGATGAGCTGCGCGCGCTCGTTCGCGAGCGAAAATGACTCGCCCGGCGACGTCTTGGCCCGGATCGCGACGCACTCGATCTTCGGATCTGCCTTCACGAGAGCCGCCGCTTGGTTGACGATGTTCCTCACGTCCTCGGAGGCGTTCGCGGAGTTTTCGTCGAATTGAAACGGACCCGGGAGCGTGATCGGCGCCGGCGCGATCGACGACGAATCCTGGCTCTCGATCTTCGCGCAGCCGACCGGGCCCTCGGCCTTCGGCGCTTCGGCCGGCGGCACGTATTCCGGAATGTCGGCGATCATCTTCGGCGCGCACGGGTCGCCCTCGGGCTCGAGCACCGAGCACGGAACGGTGGGGTACTTTCGCAGATAATCGGCCGCGTCTTGTTCGTCTTCGGCGGGCGCGAGCACTTCTTTGCGAAATGTGGGAGGCGAAAACCTGCCCTCGGCCATCTGCGGATCGTAGGCGGCTTCGACGACGACGTACGACTTCGGAAATCGCTCGATGGTGCGCGTGGTGCGCACGTCCATGAGCTTGCATTGGCCTTGCCAGCCTTGATAGTGGCACCCCTCCGACGAGGATTGCGCGCAGGCGCCGACCACAAAGGCGGACCAACAAACCCCGAACCAGAGCCCGAGCGAACGTCGTTTTCCGAACATCGCAGGCGAGTCTACTCGTCGCAGCTCCCCCTTGCGCGCGGCGAAATTCCCCGCACTTCGATCGACGCGATCGCCTAGAAATCCGGCGCAGGCGGCGCATCGGAGGGCGCGCTGGCCGGCGTTTCCGGAGGCGCTTCCGGCGCGGGTTCGGACGGAGACGCGTCCGGCGGATCGCCGGCTTCCGGAAGTGAATCGGAGACGGGCTCCTCGATGACGGCTTCTGGTTTGG
>DATBBD010000587.1:0-6614 GCA_036271175.1 Polyangiaceae bacterium
CGCCGCGGTACATGCGCGTGGACGCGAGGATCAGCGCCGCGAACCAGAGCAGGTTCTCCGCGTGCATCAGGAACGGCAGGGTCGGCATCACGTGAATGTCGAACCAGTGCGTCGCGAGGCTGATCGGACGGAACATCCGGATCACGAGATGCGGATCGATCCACCACGGCGCGTACCCTTGCTCGATTTGCCAGTGTGCGTCAGCGGCGTTCCCGTTCGCGAGGCCGTACCCGCCGACGTAAATACGGTCGAGCTCCCGCGCGCCCTCGAGGTTCGAATAGACGTAGCGTCCGACGTAGTCGTCGAGATGAAAGCCCGTAAATAAGCTCGGCGAAGCGAGGCACATCCCGACCACCGCGAGGATGAGCGCGAGCCTCGGACGCATCACGAGACGAATGAGCGCCGCTTCCCCGCGCGACCGCTCCGCTCTACTATCACCGTCTGCCATGCTGACCATTTCGCGCTCGGCTTCGTTTTACCTCAAGATGCACGCGTTTCCCTCGAACTGGTGATCCGTTACGGCAATGAGGTTTCTGCAGGCCCTCGAGCTCGCGCTCGTGTCTCCGTCGCCGGAGCTCGTCTGGGGCATCATCTCGCGCGGCATCGGGCTCACCTACCTGATTTCGTATGCGTCGCTGTCGGTGGAAGTGGTGGCGATCGCGGGCGCCAACGGCGTCTTCCCGGTGCGAGAGACGCTCGGGCTCATGAAGCGCCATTTCCCGAGTTGGAAGCGCTTCTTCTATTTTCCGACGTTACTGTGGCTCGATTGCGGTGACGCGACGCTTCGCGCGCTCCCGTGGCTCGGCATCGTCGCGTCGCTGCTCGTCGTGGTGGGAGGGCCGGCCGCGCCGTTCGCCATGGGCGCCTGTTACCTGATCTACCTCACGCTCGATCGGGCAATCATCCTCATCTACCCCTGGGACGCTTTGCTCTTCGAAGCCGGGCTCTGGGGCGTGCTCTTGCCGAGCACGCACGTCTTGCCGGACGTGAGCGCCCTGGCGGCGCCGAACCCCGCCGTCGCGTGGGTGTTTCGGCTCCTGGTTTTTCGCGTGATGCTCGGCTTCGGGAAGCAAAAATTCGTCGGAGCGACGCCGGACGACTCCGGGTACTTGAAGGGATTTTTCGTCAATCAGCCGCTCCCGACGCCGATCGGCTGGTTCTTGCAAAAGCTCCCGATCGGGCTCCTCAAAGGTGCGCTCACCTTCATGTTCTTCGTGGAGATCCCGCTCCCGTTCACCGTTTTTTTCCCGGGGTACGCGAGCGCGCTCGGGGGCGTCCTCGTGATCGTTCTGATGTTCGCGATCTGGGGCGCCGGCACGTTCGGCTATTTCAACATCGCGATGCTCGCCGTCACGCTCTCGTGGTTCGACACTCGCACGGCGCGTGCGTTCTCGTTCCACGATGCATGGTCGCAGCATCCGGTCATCAGCGCGCTCGTGCTCCTGCACACGCTCGCGGCGTTGATCTCGTTTCCGTTCAACACGTTCTCCGCCAACACCTGGACGCTCTGGCAACTCTGGGAGCGGCTGCCCGGCGTGCTCACCTGGCCGATCACGGCGATCCGCGCGATCTATCCCTTTCGAACGGTGCACGCCTACGGCGTGTTCCCGCCGAAGCCGCCCCCGCCGCTTCGCGTGGCCGCGGTCATGGAAGAGACCTGGGACGGCGTCGAGTGGTTTTCGATCGAGCACGCCGTGACGCCGACGCTCGAGACGACGCCGCCGCGTTTCTGTGCACCTCGACATCGCCGTCTCGATCAAGCCGCGGTCTACGAGCCGCTCGGATTGACCGAAGAGAGCCTCTTTCGCGTCGTCGCCGGGAGGTGGGATCCCTATGGGCACAGTGGCGTCTCGGGTGCGTCGATGCTCATGCGCGCCGTGCTCGAGGGGCGAATCCAGAACAGTGTCCTCTATGACGGGACGCGGGAGCGCGCGCGGGGCGCGCCGCTCGTCGCACGCGTGCGCACGTACTCGCTCGAGCCGACGAGCATCGACGAGATGCGGAGCACCGGAAAGTGGTGGAAGCGCACCCTGGTCGGGCCGCACGTGCCGCCGCGCCGGAGAGGCGATCGCGCATGGGATCATCCGCTCCCCGTCCCGGAGCTTTTTCACTTCGAGGATCTGCGGTGGACGCGCCGCTCGCATCTCGGCAGCTTGATGGATCGCGCGCTACGCGGCGAAGATCCGCACGCGCTCGTCTTGGTCGACATCGATGACGTCACCGTCGCCGATCGCGACCGCTTCTGGTCCGACTTCGTCCCGCGCGTCGCAACGCGAAGCCGGCACGATTGGAACGGCATTCGAAAGACGGTCGAGGAGCTCCGCGACCGCTACGATCGGCGTCAGCTCTACTCCTTCGAGCGCCTCGTCGGTCGATACGCGCTCTTCCTGTTCGCGAAGCTCGAGCCGCTCTTTCTCGACGCGGGGATCGCGCCGCTCCTCGGCAGAAAAACGGCGACGTTCGACGCCAAATCGCACTACCATTTACGGCTCGTCACTCAGCACGTCGTCGGTGACGGGCGGGACGCCTACGAGCGCGCGATGCGCGAGCCCCTCGACGCGCGGGCCGCGCTCGGCGCCATGACCATGGCCTCGGGGCACCTCTTTCAAGCGCTCTTTCGGTACGAAGCCGTCGTATTCCAGAGTCAGAAGCTCCGGATCCTCGATGCTTACACCGAGTTTTCGGGACGGCGACCGCCGACCGAAAAACAACGCGAAGGCTTGGCGCGCTTCGACGACATCGCGCGCCACGTGTTCGGCGCGCTCGACGCGGCCGATTTCTTGAAAAAGCAATTCACGACCGACGACGACCGGCTCGACTGCCCCGAGAACCTGCCGAGCTTCCGCATCGCGCCCGACGGGAGCGTCGAACGCGTCACGTAGACGCTGCGCGCTCGACGCGCTCGCGCTGACGGCTCTTCGTGCGATTCGCCCGCGTCACCACGCCGACCACGTCTGTTCCGCGAAGCGAAACCACATCACGCCGAGCGTGATGCACCCCGCGGCGTGAACGACGAAGCGATACGAGACGCGGTTCACCGCGATGTAAATCAGCGCGTGCACCACGCGCGTCGCGGCGAAAATCCACGCGAGCGTGATCTGGGCCGCATCGACGGCCCCGGTCGCCATGATGAACGCGCAGAGCGCGTAAAAAAGCGTCGGCACTTCCATCAGATTGTTGAACGTGCGCGCCGGTCGCTCGATCCACTCCGGCGGCGGCGACGAGGCATAGTCCTTGTAGAAATTCACCGACGCGGCGCCGAGAAATACCGAGACGTTCCGAGCCAAGGTCATCAGCACCCAGACCACCGCCGTCAACCCGACTACCGTCAAGATCGGGCCGAGCAGCGAATACGGCCGCACCCCCGCCCGCGACGTCGTTCCCGTCACGAACACGAGCAGCGCGACGAGCGCACCGAGCGCCAGAGTGACGCTCACGTACTCGGCGTTGGACGGCCGTGTCCCCGCCCTCAACTCAATTCCCGAAATCCTGATTCATCCAGACGTCGCCGTTCGGCATCACGTAGAAGCCGCACGACACGATCGAGTTCCCGGGATCGGACATGTTCAGGTAGTGGCCGTGTGCTTCGAAGCACGCGGTATTGCCGGCGAAGTATTCCTGGAGGCACTGGTCGCGGCCCTCGGAGGGAAGACCCTCGGCCCACATCTGCGAGAGGCATTGCTTGAGCGCCCCCTCGGCGCCACCGTATTGACCCGGCGGCCACCCGGGGCAGGTGTCTTGAGCGCCCATCCCGGGGCATTTGCCGGCGGAGCCGTGCGCGACGCCGGCCGTCGCGTCTTGGTCGGCACCGGTGTCGGAGCACGTCTCGATCGTCGCGCTCGCGCGCTTGAGCGGCGTGAGGTTCAGCGTGGCGCGGTACATGTTGATCGTGTCCACGCACGCTTGCCGGAGCGCGTTCACGTCGCCGAGCACGCTGTCGTTGCCGGAGCCGCCGCTCGACGACGTCGTCGTGCCGCCACTGCCCGTCGTTCCGCCGCTTTGCAATGTCCCACCGCTGCCTGTCGTTCCGCCGCTGCCCGTCGTTCCGCCGCTGCCGCTCGAGGCGCCGGTGCCCGACGAGCCACCGGTGAGCGTGATGCCGCCGGTGAACCCGCCGGTGGTCGTCGTCCCGATGCCGCTCGTGCCGCCCATACCGCCCGAGCCGCCCCCGATGGGGCCACCGCCGGTGCCGGTCGGGGTGTACATCGGCGCACAGCCGCTCGCGTCGACGTGGCACGCGTTGCACGCGACGTTGCCGACGGGCCGGGCGCCCATCGTCGCTTGATCGCACGACGGCGCGAGCGTGCCGTCGCACTCCTCGCCGGTGTCGAGCTTTCCGTTTCCGCAATCGGCGCTCGACGACCCCGAACCGCCTCCCCCCGCGCTCGAGCAGGCGCTCGCGACGGCGATGAGGAACACGTAACGAAGCTGCAAAGAACGTCGCGGAGTTCCGTTCGACGATGTACGGCCGATCATGAACATGAGGATGCTCTCGAGCCGAAGCTGCCTCCAGTTGTTTCGGGTCCAACACAAAGTTGCGAGCGCGGCGAACGCGCGCTCGACCGAGTTGGCCGATAAGGTTAACTCTGGAGCGGATTCATGAACAAAGCGCTGCTCCTCGAGCGGATCCGCGACGCGCTCCGCGCCGATCTCGCCGAAGCGAGGCGACTCGCGAAGGAGACGGCGCAGGCCGCCAATCACCCCGAGGCCCGTCCGGAAAATGACAAGGACACCCGGAAAATCGAGCTCTCGTACCTCGCCGCGGGGCAAGCGTCGCGCGCCGCCGAGCTCGACGCGTCGCTCTCGTTACTGGGCGCGCTCGAGCCGGCGCCGTTCGACGGCGACCAGCCGCTCCGCGCCGGCGCGCTCGTCGCGCTCGACATCGACGGCAAACCGGAGCGCGTCTTCTTGAGCCCGGCGGGCGGCGGCCTGACGATCGCCGACGGCGATTCGACCATCCGAGTGGTCACACCGTCGTCGCCGCTCGGACGCGCGCTGCTCGGCAAAACCGTCGGCGACGCGTTCGAGTTCGATGCCGCCGGGCGCCGCCGCGACGTCGAAATCGTCGGCGTCGAATGAAGACGCTCGCCGCGCCCGAATCGTTCTTTGTTTTTTTGGGGTACCCGGCGCGCCGCGCTTCGTCGCGGTGGGGACGCGGCGCGCCGCGCACGTCCGTCTCGGCCGGCCTCGCGGACCCAGCGCGACATCCCCGCTCAAAGCGGGCCGATGTCGCCTTCGACGAAGAGGCCCACGGAGAACGTCGGGATGCTGAACGCCTCGGCGCCGTTGATGTCGGCACGAAGGGGCCCGGTGTGCACGGTCAAGGTCGGGCCGAACACGATGGGCACGACGAGCGGCGGCGCATAGCCGAAGCGCAGCGTCGCGGCGGGTAAGACCTTCGTCGCGCCCGATGCGTGGGTCGAGGCGTCGGGGCTCAGGTGCACCACGTCGAGGTCGAGATCGACCCCCGCCCTGAATTGGCGATCGTCGTCGATGTCGTATTCGCCGCCCGCGTAGAGCCGCCCGACGAGACCGGCGACGGCGTCGGGCATGGCTAATCCGAAGAGCAACTCGCCGCCCGCGTCGACCGCGAACTGCTCGGGAAGCACGACGCGCACCGCCGCACGTGGTCCAAGACCGCCGCCGATCGACGACGACCAGAAGTCCACCGCGACGCCGACGGAGACGAACGTGTCGAGAAAATCGTTTTTCTGCGCGCGCGCGGGATGCACCGCGCGAGGCGGCGCGCCGTAGAATGGCGGAGCCATCACGGGCGCCATCGGTAAGACCGGTGCTCCGGGCATCGGCGACGCGACCGACGCGACCGGCGCGACCGGCGCGATAACCGGTGGCGTTGCCGCACTCGACGACTGCGGCGTGTCGCCGCCGATCAACGCGTCCAGGGAACCCAAAACCAAATCGACCATCGCCGGTGGATCGCTTGTCAGCGGAAGATTCTTTGTGGCTCCTTCGCCACCGCCGGAAGACGGGTGCCAGCTCACGACGACGTTCGCGCCGTCGGCGCACGTCACCGACAAGCTTCCGGAAGCATGCCGAACGAGGAGCTCGGCGCGTGCACGCGCGTCCAGGGCCGCGCGTTGTTCATCACCCAAGGGCGGGCAATCGACGGTGACGGCGACGTTCGCGTCTTGGGCGAAGGCGCGACTTTCCAGTGAAATCCAATGAAATGACGCGAGTGCTCCGCAGACGCCGAACGCCGTGCGCCGGTACTTCCTCATGACGAGGCGGCACGATAGAACCACTTCGGTCCCGTCGTGAGCGCAAACGTCGCGAGCGACGCGCCGACCCGCCCGGAAGAAAGTGCCTGGCCGACCCGCCGAGATGGAGGCAGGATCGCCGTGCGGGTCTCGGATGTCGTTTTCGCGGGTGGTGAACAATCAGGTGGAGGACGCGGACGGCGCTGACGAGCCTCCGGACGGCGACGAGTCTTCGTTGGGCGCGACGCATGCGCGCACCGAGCCGCCCGACGGCGCGCTGGAGTCGAGCTTCGACGACGACGTCGTCGGGCGCCGTCGAGCGCACCCGCTCCTCGTCGCGCTCCTCCGCGGCTTCGTATTCGGCGTCGTATTGCTCGTCCCTCTGGCGTGGTTGGC
>DATBBD010000588.1:0-2211 GCA_036271175.1 Polyangiaceae bacterium
ACGGGTTCGACTTCTGGAAGACCATCCCGACGCGCCGGCGCACGAGCACCGGATCGATGTTCGCTCCGTAGATCGGTTGCCCGTCGAGCTCGACGACGCCTGTCAGGCGAACGCCGTCGATCGTGTCGTTCATCCTGTTGAGCGAGCGCAGGAACGTGCTCTTGCCGCAGCCGCTCGGCCCGATGAGCGCGAGGACTTCGTGCTCGCGCACGTCGAGCGTGACGCCCTTCACGCCGGCCTTGTCGCCGTAGAAGATGGACACGTCGCGCGCGCGCATCTTCGGTACTTCGCGCGCGGTCTGCGATGCGACTGCTGCCATCACGTCCACTTGGTAGCGAAAGCTGCCGGGCCGATCCGCGACAGTTCGGTGACAATTAGAACAGTCAGAAGATGAAGAAGGCCGAGCCCATCACGCGATCGTTGACGGCTTGCTGCTTGTCTCCATAGTTGTCCCACGTGCGGCCGTAGCTCACGCCCATGCGGAACCCGGGCACGGGCTCGGCGAAAAAATCGGCGTTCACCCAGTCGAGCGACGCGCGGACTTTCGTCGCCGCGCCGAACTGCGTCGTGTTCGGCGACTCGGCGTGCGCGTAGTTCGCCGTGACCCACAGCTTTCCGTCTTTGATCGGGAAGTAGTACTGGAGGCCGACGTTGCCCGTGTACCACTGGATGAAGTGCGGGTTGTTCGCCGCGTCGAGCGTCGCGATGCCGTTGTCGATGTTCTGCGGATAGTTCGCGGGCGTGCCGCTCCCCGGGAACGTCACACCCCCGGTGAGCCCGGTGAACTGATCGGCCATGCCGTAGCCCGTCGCAAACTCACCCGTGAACGTGAGGTTGTTGCCGGACTTTCCCGCGTCGTTCGTCGGGATGATCGGGATCAACGCGTCGAACGCGATCGCGCCTCCGACGAGATCGGCCGTGTTGTTCGGTGCCTGCGTCGCCGAGAGCGGGACGGGGAGCTTCACGTATTTCATGTCGCCCGACACCGCGAACGACGCGGGCTCCACGCCCGTGCCCGTCGAGCCGTGCGTGACCTTGCCCTTCCACTTGTTCACGACGAGACGAATCGCGGCCTGCATCTCCGGCGCTTCGCTCGCCTTCTGCACCGGGTCGAGCGCCGCGACGTGGAGCTCGAGGTTGATGGGGTCGGTCTTGATCGTCTTCGAGACGCGAAACTGCGGGCGCCGCGAATAGAGCTCGGCGGGAACACCCTGAAAATCGACCGTGTTCGGGTTGTAATACGGCTGCATTCCGAAGAGCGCCCACCACTGACCGAACAAGAGATCGACGATCGGTGTCTCGACCTTCACGTTCAAGTGCCGCGCGCGAATGCCCGGCGTCGAAAAGAAGTTGTTCTCGGAGACCTGACCCGCGCCCGCCGGGTAACCGACGGTGCCGATGTTGCCGAGGAAGTCCATTTCGAGCATGCCGCTCACGCGGATGCCGGCATATTCCGGTGCCTTGATTCGAATGCCCCAGCGCGAGTTTCGGATCGATCCGATCAGTTGCCCGTGCTGGCCGGCGAACGTCTCGTTGCGCGCGATGAGCGCGTTGCCTTGAAGATCGTTCAGACCTTCGGTCGAGTCGTGGATCGCATCGGCCTCGACGAAGCCGTAGATCGTCGTCGCGAACTTTCCGAGGACGAGCGTGTTCGTGTCGATCGCGGCCTTCGTCCCCGACGTCGCGGAGATGTCGCGCATCGCGCTGTCGTACTCGTCTTGCGAGATGAGCTTCTTCTCGAGCATCAGCTTCAGTGACGACACTTGAAGGAGCGGCTCCGTCGCGGCGACGTGCGGCGTCACCACTGGCGGCGGAGGCGGAGGCGGCGGGAACGTCGGCGGCGGAGGCGGAGGCGGCGGCGGAGGGGGCGGCGGCGCTTCGGTCGACGCGGTCGTCGTCGTCGGCGGCGGCGGCGCGCCCGCGTCGGTCGTCTGGGCGAACGCGATTCCGGGTGCAAAAGCGAGGAGCGAGAGAGGGAGCCAGCGTGCTTTCACGCCCGCCGTCTTACCTCAGCCGCGACCCTCGGTGGCAACGTTTGGTCTACGAATGTCGTCACGCGTGTTACGCGGCGTTCACGTATTCGTCACAATTGGCTGCTCAGAAACGACCGGAAATGCCGAGGCTTCCGGGGCCAATCAGCAGAGAAGCCTTCGGCGCGTCGTCTTTGTTGCCGACCGTGTTCGCGATGACGAGCGAGAGCACGAACAGCGA
>DATBBD010000589.1:0-5994 GCA_036271175.1 Polyangiaceae bacterium
GTCGCAGCGGAAAATCCGTCGAAGTAACGTTCATAGACGACCTGGTCGTCGTGAATCACCAGAAACGCGCGCGTCTTTTCTCTCTCGAGCAGAGCGTCGAGCGAGCCGTATTTCGCGCGCTCTTTCGGCGTGAGCGGGAACGTCGATTCCGCCGCGCTCTTCGCGAGCGGCAGCGGCGCGCTCGACGCATGGACGACCCGCTCGTCGAAATAGCTCGGCGCATTCAAGGTCGGCGTATTGAAGTAGAAGATGCGCGCGTAGAGGCAGCCATTGCACGACAGGCCGAACAGCGAAACGACGAGGACGCGAAGGGCGCGCGCGAGCGACAAAGCCCGGGTGCCATACGTCGATTTCACCGATTGCGATACGTCGTTGCGCGCGCGGGCCGAGGCGCTGGCGTTTCGACCGCCAAAACGGGCTGGTGACGGACTCGGGCGCCGCGCCCGGATCTTGTAAGCTCGCGCCCCGATGGCCGACTTCGAGTTGCTCGTGGGCCTGCTCCTCGTTTCGGTGGTGCTCGCCGGGTTGGCGCGCCGGATCGGCGTGCCGTATCCGGCGTTTCTGGCGCTCGGCGGCGTGCTCCTGGCGTTGATCCCCGGAACGCCGCGGCTCGAGATGAGGCCGGATCTCGCGCTCGCACTGTTCGTCGCGCCGGTGCTCCTCGACTCCTCGTACGACGCTTCGCCGCGCGACTTGAAGGACGACTGGGTCGCGCTCACCGGGCTCGTCCTCGTCGCCGTCGGCGTGACGACGTTTGCCGTCGCCTGGGTCGCGCGCGCGTTGGTACCGTCGATGCCGTGGGCCGTCGCCGTCGCGCTCGGCGCGATCGTCGCTCCCCCCGACGCCGCTGCCGCGACGGCGGTGCTCTCGCAGGTGAAGCCGCCCCATCGCATCGTGACGATCCTCGAGGGCGAGAGCCTCCTGAACGACGCGAGCGCCCTCCTCATCTATCGCGTCGCGGTGGGCATGACCCTGTCGCACGGCGCGCTCAGCTTCGCGAGCGTCGCGCCGACGTTTCTCCTCGCCGTCGTCGGCAGCGCGGGGTTCGGCATCCTGTGGGGCGCGGTCACCCTGCGGCTCACCGACAAAGTGCGCGACGTGCCGAGCTCCATCGTCCTGCAATTCGTGAGCACGTTCGGCATCTGGATCCTCGCCGATCGACTCGGGCTGTCGAGCGTGCTCTCGATGGTGTGCTTCGCGGTGTTCGTCGCGCGACGCGCTCCCGAACGCACGCCGGCGCGCATGCGGGTGCCGTCGTACGCGGTGTGGGACACGGTCGTGTTCGTCGCGAACGTGCTCGCGTTCATCCTCATCGGGCTCGAGATCCGTCCGGTCCTCGACGGACTCGCGCCGGCGCTTCGAGTCCATTACTTCGTCGTCGCGGGGGCCGAGGTCCTGACGGTCATCGTCGTGCGCATCGCGTGGGTGATGGCCTACAACACCGTCGATCAGCTCCGCGTCCGCTGGTTCGGGTTTCATCCGAGACGACCGACGCCGCCTCCGACGATTCGCGGCGGCGTCATCGTCTCGTGGTGCGGGATGCGCGGGGTGGTCACGCTCGCCGCGGCGCTCGCACTCCCCGCGGGCGTAAATGGGGGTTTTCCATATCGCGACCTCATCGTGCTGACGGCGTTCTCGGTCGTGCTCGGCACGCTCGTGGTGCAGGGGTTGACCCTCAAACCGCTGCTCCGCGCGCTCGACCTCCGCGACGACGATCCGGTGGGCCGCGAGGTCGAGCTGGCGCGCGCCCGCGCGCTCCGTGCGGCGCTCACGAGCATCGAGGGCGAAGCATCACCCGCCGCCGACGCCGTTCGTCACGCCTACGCCGCATTGTTACAGAATTCCGTCGACGGCTCCGACGCCGGCTCCGACGTGTCCGTCGAAGAGGAGATCGGGCGACGTGCGCTTGCCGCGGCACGACACGCAGTGTCCGAAATGCGCGCCCGTGCAGAGATCGGTGATGACGCTTTTCACCGGTTGGAAGAAGATCTGGATCGCATCGAGCTCAGCGCGGCCTCATGACGGAAAACGGAGACCGAGACCGAACCGAACCCGAGACGGCGATGTCCGTGCTAGCGTCGGGCGCTTTCGACAAGGAGACCCCATGATCAAGCTATACGGACATCCCATGAGCACCTGTACGCGCAAGGTGCTGATGACCCTGAACGAGACCAAGACGCCGTTCGAGCTCACGACGGTCGATTTCGCGACGGGCGAGCACAAGAAGGAGCCGCACCTGAGCCGCCAGCCCTTCGGACAGATCCCGGCGATCGACGACGACGGTTTCGCGATGTTCGAGTCGCGAGCGATCAGCCGCTACATCAACGAGAAGGTCGACGGCGAGCTCATCCCCGAGGATCTGAAGGCCCGTGCGCTGATGGAGGAATGGATCAGCATCGAGACGAGCAACTTCACGCCGCACGCGATGAAGTTCATCTACAACGACGTCTTCAAGCGTCCGCAGGACGCCGCCGTGCTCGAAACGGCGCAAAAAGGCCTGGAACTCGCGCTCGGCGTCATGGAGACGCAGCTCGCGAAGACGCCGTTCATCGCCGGCAAGGACTTCTCCCTGGCCGACGTCATGTTCATGCCTTACTTCGAATACGCGATGATGACCGCGGCGAAGCCGACGTTCGCGAAGTATCCCCACGTGAGCGCGTGGTGGAGCAAGATCAGCGAGCGCCCGACCTGGTTGAAGTCGGTCGGACGGGGCTGAGCGTCGCGGCAGCGCTCGAGCGAGTCACGACGACTGCGACGGCAGCGGCAAGCACGAGCATGAGTCCCGCGAGCAGGAATGGCGCGCCCGGCAGATGCGCGGGCGCGTCCTTCCCGATGAAGGCCGCGAACGTCAACGTGAAGAGCCCCGGCCCGAACAAGCCCGCGATGCCCATGATGCTGCTGTTCGCACCCTGGAGCTGACCTTGTTCGGACGGTGACGTGCGCGCCGTCATGAGCGATTGCGCCGCGGGGCCCGACAAACCCCAGAGCCCCATCACCGGAATGCCGAGCCAGAACACGGTGCCCGTCGTCGCGAAACCGTAGAGCGCGAAGCCGGCCGCGCCGAACACGAGCCCCGCGACGAGCACCCGCCGATCGCCGAAGCGCGCCGCAAACGGAACGAGCGCGCCTTGTACGATCGCCGACGACACGCCGACGCCGGCAAGCGTGAGCCCGATCATGCGCGTGTCCCAGTTGTAACGGTAGCCCGCGTACAGCGCGAACACCGCCGGCAACGCCGAGTGCGCGACATCGCCGAGAAAATTGACGAGCGAGAGCCCGAGGAGCCCCTGGTGCGAACGCAGGAGTGCGAGCGAGCCGAGAGGATTCGCGCGACGCCACGAGAACGGCATCCGGTTTTCCTTCGGCAGCGACTCGGGCAAGACGAAGAAACCGTAGAGCGCGTTCAAGAGACTCGCGCCCGCCGCGACCCAGAACGGCAGCCGCGGCGAGAACCCGCCGAGTAGTCCGCCGATCGCCGGACCGAGCACGAACCCGAGACCGAACGCGACGCCGATCATCCCGAACCCCGCCGCGCGCTTTTCGGGGGGCGTGACGTCCGCGATGTACGCGCCCGCCGTCGAAAAACTCGCCGCGGTGATCCCCGACACGATGCGCCCGAGAAAGAGCCATCCGATCGTCGGCGACGCCGCCATGAGCACGTAGTCGAGCCCGAGCCCGACGTTCGAGAGGAGCACGACGCGCCTCCGCCCGAAGCTGTCGGACAGCGCACCTTGCACCGGCGAGAAGACGAACTGCATCAACGCCCACACCGTGCCGAACAACCCGTACACCCGCGCCGCACGCTGCGTGTCACCGTCGAGAAAGCTCAAAACCAGCTTCGGCAGCACCGGAATGACGATCCCGAGCGCGAGCATGTCGAGCGCTACCGTGACGAAGATGAACGCGAGCGCAGCGCGGCGTGGTTGAGGCAAACCCGTCATGCTTCGGTGTCTCTCTCCGAAGCGACGAGGACTGACTCGAGCTTTGCATTCAGATCCTGCTCGCGATGAAAGCCGAGCTCGGTGATACGCCGCAACTCGTCCCGGACGACATCCAGATCGAGCTCCGGTGCGAACTCGAGGAGCCGAATCGCGTCCAGACGATCCTGAAGCCGATTTTCGGACATGCTGAGCACCTTCATCGCGAGGAGCTCTTCCGCATTGGCGACAGGCACCATGCCGGCGCTCCCCATGTCCACGGGCGTGGATCGCGCAATAATCTCCGCTTCGATACCGGAGCTCGCGAACAACAAGTCGATCTTTACTCTCTGCGGGGACATCAAGCGAATCGTCGAGAGCCGCTGGCGCGTCTCGTGTTCGACGCTCGCAACCGGCAAGTAGCCCGCGGAGCGCAGGTCATGGACGAGACCTTCCGCGTCACGGTCATCGGAGACGCCAACAGCGACGTCGACGTCGCGGGTAAATCTAATTTCCGAACGAACCGAGACCGCCAAACCGCCGACCAATGCGAATGCCCTCTGCCGCGACCGAAGTGCGGAACAAATTGCCGAGAGGGCAAGCTCGGGTGCTGGCTCAGTCATCCTGAGTGAGCCAGGCGGTCAACAGTCGCTCGACTTCAGCGTCGCCGGCGTCCGGAAATTGGCGGCGCAGGTTCGAGCGCTTCATTCGAATTCCGGCCGACATCGTCTCGAGCGCGAGGGCGAGCTTCCGCGCAGGGTCGAGGGACCGGTCGAGCTCGTGATCGCTGGCCTTCAACGCATCCACGGGCCTTTAGTCTACAGCGCACGACCACCGCTGTCACACCCACGGGCCCCGCCATTTGAACCGTCGGCACGCCCCGGTCTCGGCTATACGCCGCTATCGTAACCATGGGCGCCCCTCCGCTCGCTCGTCAGCTCGATGCTTTGCCGCCTCGTCCAGAAGACGTGCGCGGCGAGGACGTACTCGATCGCTTCCTCGATTACGTCAAAGAGCGCGGGCTCGAGCTCTACCCGGCGCAAGAAGAGGCGATCCTCGAAATCGTCGCGGGCAAGAACGTCATTTTGGGGACGCCGACGGGTTCCGGCAAATCGCTGGTCGCGACCGCCATGCATTTTCTGGCCATGGCCGAGGGGCGTCGCTCGTTTTACACGTGCCCCATCAAGGCGCTCGTGAGCGAGAAATTTTTCGCGCTCTGCGACGACTTCGGCCCCGACAACGTCGGCATGATGACCGGCGATGCCTCGGTGAATCGCGACGCGCCGATCATCTGCTGCACCGCGGAGATCCTCTCCAACATGGCGCTCCGCGAGGGCGACCAGGCCGACGTCGACTACGTCGTCATGGACGAGTTTCACTACTACTCCGATCGCGAGCGCGGCGTCGCATGGCAAGTGCCGCTCCTCACGTTACCGCAAGCGCGCTTCCTGCTCATGTCCGCGACGCTCGGGCCGTCGGAGCGATTCGCGGAAAAGCTCACGACCCTCACCGGGGCGGACACGGCGATCGTGCTCGGCACCGAGCGGCCCGTGCCGCTCGACTACGAATATCGCGAAACCTTGCTCCACGAGACGGTGCAAGACCTCGTGAAGACTGGACGAGCGCCGGTATATCTCGTCAGCTTCACGCAGCGCGGCGCGGCGGAAGAAGCCCAGAACCTCCTCAGCGTCGATTTCTCCACCAAAGAGGAGAAGAAAGCGATCGCCGAGGCCTTGATCGGAACGCGGTTCGACAGCCCGTTCGGCAAGGAAATGCAGAAGCTCGTGCGTCACGGCGTCGGGCTGCACCACGCCGGGCTTCTTCCGAAATATCGGCGCGTGGTGGAGCGGCTCGCTCAGCGCGGCCTCTTGAAGATCATCAGCGGCACCGACACGCTGGGCGTCGGGGTGAACGTCCCGATCCGCACCGTCTTGCTCACCAAGCTGTGCAAATACGACGGCGAGAAAACGGCGATCCTGTCGGTGCGCGATTTTCAGCAGATCTCCGGCCGCGCAGGCCGTCGCGGCTTCGACGTTCGCGGAACGGTGGTCGCGCAAGCGCCGGAGCACGTGACCGA
>DATBBD010000590.1:0-9237 GCA_036271175.1 Polyangiaceae bacterium
CCGCCTAACTCCAATTCTCCCGCAGAGGATGCCGGGTCTTTGCGGCGGCGTCTACGGATGTGGTGTGCGCGGATTTCGCCGGGCGGATCGCCTTGTAGAGGCGTTTAGGCAGGTCTGCCTTTCGCGCGAATGGCGGTGGAAAGGCGGTTGAAGGCGGCGAGGGGGCCGTCACGACGGCGTCCTGTGCAGTGATGGCGATCGCGGTTTGGGGGTGGCTGCCTTTTCGTGCGAATGCCGGAGGAACCTGGCGTCAATCGGGGTGGCGATCGCCAGGGTCGGTTTGGGACCGCCATGTTTGCCGAAGCAGAAAGGACTGCGGAAACGAGCAGGCGATCGGGTCGTCACTCGGCGGGAACGAAGTGGCATGGGACATGCGAAGCAATTCGCCCGATGCTGGAAGGTCACGGGAAGGATCGTCCGCTTCTCGACCGGGTGAGAGACGCTCTTGCGCTGCGCCACTACAGCCCGCGAACGGCTGATGCGTACGTGGCTTGGATCCGGAGGTTCATCCTGTTTCACGACCGGAGGCATCCAGTGGGCATGGGCGCGAGGGAGGTATCGGCGTTTCTGTCGAGCCTCGCGACCACCAATTCGGTGAGTGCATCTACACAGAATCAGGCCTTGGCCGCCCTTCTTTTTCTGTATTCGGCGGTTCTCGACCAGAAGCTCGATGCTCTATCCAACGTGGTCCACGCGAAACGCCCGGGGCGATTGCCGGTGGTCATGACGAGTGAAGAAGTAGCGACGGTTCTGTCGAAGTTGTCGGGTCCGTCACGGTTGATGGCATCCTTGCTCTACGGCTCCGGGCTCCGTCTTCTCGAATGCGTTAGCCTACGCATCAAGGACATCGATTTCGGCGCGGGTCAGGTGGTAGTCCGTCGCGGTAAGGGGCAAAGAGACCGCGTGACGCTGCTACCGCAGAGTCTGATCGCTCCGTTGGAAGTGCATCTGGTCGAAGTTCGCCGTCTCCATTACGGCGACGTCGCGCGCGGCGCTGGACATGTGGAATTGCCCGATGGGCTCCGCGTGAAGTATCCGAACGCTTCGCGCGAGTGGCCCTGGCAGTGGGTGTTTCCGGCGACGCGTACATATCTTCATCCGGCCACCAATGAACGGCGCCGACATCACGTGCACGAGACCGCGTTGCAACGTGCGGTACGCATGGCGGTTCAGGCGGCGGGATCAGCAAGCCGGTGAGCTGCCACACGTTCCGGCATTCCTTTGCGACGCACTTGCTCGAGTCCGGGTACGACGTGCGCACGATCCAGAAACTACTCGGCCATCGCGACCTGCGGACGACGATGATCTACACGCACGTGCTCAACCGAGGTCCATTCGGAGTGAAAAGTCCGCTCGATTCAGTGCGCGAGCCGTAGCGACGCGCCGAACAACCCCGCCAGCACCTTCCCCGTCGGTGTGTTCTTCTTGGCGACGGTTTTCGGAGGTCCTGCGGCGATGAGTTTGCCTCCGCGTTCCCCACCCTCTGGACCGAGCTCGATGAGGTGGTCGGCGCCGGCCATGACGATGGGGTGGTGTTCGATGACGACGAGGGTGTCGCCGCGATCGACGAGACGGCCGAGGACGTTGACGAGCTTGGCGACGTCGGCGAGGTGTAAGCCGGTGGTGGGTTCGTCGAGGACGTAGAGGGTGCGTTCGTGGCGCGCGGTGGCGGTGAGCTCGGCGGCGAGCTTGAGGCGTTGGGCTTCGCCGCCGGAGAGGGTGTGGGAACCTTGGCCGAGCTTGATGTAGCCGGCGCCGAGATCGACGAGGGTGCGGAGGGGGTTCGCGACGGTAGGGTGGTTCTTGAAGAGGTCGGCGGCTTCTTCCGCGGTGAGCTCGAGGACGTCACCGACGGAGAGACCGAGGTAACGCACTTCGAGGGTGCGCGGTTCGAAGCGCTTGCCGTCGCAGGCGGGGCACTGGGAGACGACATCGGGGAGAAAGCTCATCTCGTGGGTGATGACGCCCTGTCCGTCGCACGCGGTGCAGCGGCCGCCGTGCGGTGTGTTGAACGAGAAGCGCGCCTTGTCGAAGCCGAGCACCTTGGCGTCGTTGGTGGAGGCGTAGATCCCGCGAAGGGTGTCCCAGAGTCCGAGGAAGGTCGCGGGTGTCGAACGCGGCGAGCGTCCGATCGGCGATTGGTCGACGGAGATGGCGCGCGCGAGCGGCGAGAAACCGGTGAGCGCTTTGTGGGGGCCGGGTGGTAATTCGATGACGAGGTCGAGCTTTTTGCGCAACGCCGGCAACAGCACTTGTCGGATGAGGGTGCTCTTGCCGGAGCCGCTGACGCCCGCGACGACGACGAAACGGCCGAGCGGAATTGCAACATCCACGGACTTCAGGTTGTTCGCGCTCGCGCCGGTGAGGACGAGCTCGGTGGCGTTCTTGTCGATGGCGAGCTGCGATCGATATTCGGGCGGCGCCGAGAGCGCGCGTCCGGTGGGCGAGTCCTTCATTGCGAGGACTTGCTTGGGCGTGCCTTCGGCGACGACTTTGCCGCCGTGCGATCCCCCGCCGGGACCGAGATCGATGAGGTGGTCGGCGGCGACGATGGTGTCCGCGTCGTGTTCGACCACCAGGACGGTCGAACCAAGGTCGACCAGGCGACGGAGGTTACCGAGCAAGCGTCCGGTGTCGCGCGGATGGAGACCGATCGTCGGTTCGTCGAGGACGTAGAGTGCGCCGGTGAGGCCCGCGCCGAGCTGCGCGGCGAGGCGCAAGCGCTGCATTTCGCCGCCGGAGAGCGTGCGCGCCGCGCGATCGAGCGACAGGTAGTCGAGGCCGACCTCGACGAGGAATTCGAGGCGCCGCCGGAGCTCGGCGAGTGGCGCTTCGGCAATGCGCGCCTGGTCGCCCTTGGGCTTCCACTCCTTCATCTTGACGAGCACGCCGCCGACCGAACGCTGCACGATCTCGTGATAACGCTGACCGTGCAGTCGCACGCCGCGCGGGAGCGGCGCGAGCCGCGCGCCGTTGCACTCGGGGCACGGTTCGCGTTGCGGTTCGGGCGCGTTCTTGCGACGCCGCGCGGTGCTTTCGACGGTGCCGTCGCCTTCGCAGGTCGGGCAGCGCCCTTGCGCGGTGTTGAACGAGAAAAATCGCGGATCGAGCTCGGGCACCGAGAAGCCGCACGCCGGGCATGCGCTGGTCGTCGAAAAACGCGCGCTCGAGCCGTCGGCTCCGACGAGCTTCACGGTGCCGCCACCCCAGCGGAGCGCTTCGCGAATGCGGGATGCGTCGAGCGAACTCGCGGCGACGAGCTCGGAGAACACGAGATCGATGTCGTGCTCCTTCGTTTTCTTCAGTCGCGGTGGATCGTCGGTCGCGACGACCGCGCCGTCGCAGATCGCCGTCGTGACGCCGGCGCGCGACGCGGCGGTGAAGACGTCGAGGTACGTGCCCTTGCGCGCCTCGACGATCGGCGCGACCAGGGTCCGCTTGCCGCGCACCGAAAGCACCGCGGCGACGACCGCGTCTTCGCTCTGCGTGGCGATGGGTTCGTCGTGCGTGGGGCAATGCGGAACGCCCAATTTCGCGAATAAAAGCCGCAAATAGTGGGCTACTTCGGTGACCGTCGCGACGGTCGACTTCGCGCCGGCGCGCGTGGTGCGCTGCTCGAGCGCGATCGACGGCGGCACGCCGACGACGCTATCGACGTCGGGCCGCGGCATCGTCGGCAAAAATTGCCGCGCGTAGGGCGTCAAGGTCTCGAGGAAGCGCCGCTGCCCCTCGGCGAACACGACGTCGAACGCGAGCGTGCTCTTGCCGGAACCGCTCGGACCGGTGACCACCGTGAGCGCGCCGTGTGGAATCGCAACCGACACGTCGCAGAGGTTGTGCTCGTGCGCACGCGTGACCGTGAGCGCGAGTCGGGCCTTTTTATTTTTGGGTTGCACCGTGCGCGGCACAGTCGTCGTAGACACGTCTCGGAGCGCTCGCCCGGTGCGCGAATCGCTCGCCGCGACGTCGTCGGGAGTGCCTTCCGCAACGACCACACCCCCGTCTTTGCCGGCGTGGGGGCCCAAATCAATCACCCAATCGGCGTGGCGAATGACGGCGAGATCGTGATCGACCACGAGCACGCTGCCGCCGCCGTCGGCGATCACGTCGAGCGCGGCGAGCACGCGCTTCACTTCGTCGGCGTGGAGACCGGCGCTCGGCTCGTCGAGAATGAGGAGCGAGCCCTGGTGTTCGTCGCCGAGCGAGCGCGCCAATTTGAGCCGTTGTGCCTCGCCGCCGGACAGCGTCGAGAGCGGCTGCCCGAGGCGCAAGTACCCGAGTCCGAGCATCTGGAGCGGCCCGAGCGCGCGCTGCACGGCCGCCTCGGTGCGGAAGAGCTCCATCGCGTCGTCGACCGTCGATTCGAGAATGTCGAAGACGTTCTTGCCGCGAAGCTCGACGCTGAGCGTCTCGTCCTTGAAGCGCCGCCCGCGACACACCGGGCAGACGAGGCGCACGTCGGCGAGAAACTGCATCTCGACGGTTTCGTACCCCTCCCCGCCGCACGTCTCGCAGCGACCACCCTCGACGTTGAACGAAAACGCGGATGCGCCGAGGCCGAGCGCGAGCGCGCGGGGCGCACCGGCGAGTAGCTTGCGAACCGCGTCCCAGGCTTTCGTGTACGTCGCGGCGTTGCCGCGCGAGGTGCGGCCGAGCGGCGATTGATCGACGAGCGCGATGCGCTTCACGTGTTCGAGGCCGCCGATTTTTCGAACGGCACCCGGCATATCCACGTCTTTTTCGCCGAGCCGGCGCGCGAGCGTCCGATAGACGACGGTGTCGATGAGCGTGCTCTTGCCCGAGCCGCTCGGCCCGCTGATCGCACACACGACGCCGAGCGGGATCTTCACGCTCACGTCGCGCAAGTTGTTTTCCGTCGCGCCCTGCACGTCGAGAAACGACGTTGCTTGGCGCACCGAGCGCGCTTCCGAACGCACCGCGGCGAGCGCACGCGCCGTCGCGCCGTTTTTCTTCGCGACCGCGGCGACGGTGCCGTCGGCGACGATGTTGCCGCCCTCTGCGCCCGCGCCGGGGCCGAGCTCGACGACGCGATCGGCCGCGCGGATCAACGCCGGATCGTGTTCGATGACGAGCACCGTGTTGCCGTGCTCGCCGAGCTCACGGACGATCTCCGCGAGCGGCTCGACGTCGGTCGGGTGCAACCCGACGGTCGGCTCGTCGAGGACGAACAGCGCGTTGTGGAGCGACGTGCCGAGCGCAGCCGTCAAGGTCACGCGCTGCGCCTCACCGCCGGAGAGTGTGCGGGCTTGCCGGTCGAGCGTCAGATAGCCGAGCCCGACGCGTTCGAGATAGGTCAGACGGCTCGCGAGCTCGCGGCGCGCAATTTCGCCCTGCCCGGTTTTCAACGCGAGCGCGTTCAACCGCACGAGCGCGTCCTTGATTTCGAGCGCGCGCCACGCCGCGATGTCGATGCCGTCGACGTGATACGCGAGCGCGTCGCGACCGAGTCGCTTGCCGCCGCACTCGGAGCACGGATCGTACGAGCGATACCGCGAGAGCAAGACGCGGACGTGCATCTTGTAGGTGCGCGTCTCGAGCCAGCGAAACCAACCCATCACGCCGGGGAATTTGCCCTTGCCCCACGGCCCGTCGCCCTCGAGCACGAGCTTTTGCTCGGCCGCCGAAAGTGCGCTCCACGGCTTGTCCATCGGCACGCCGTGCCGTTTGCACAATTTGTTGAGCTCGTTCCGTTCCCACGTCGTGCTCTTGCCGGCCCAGGGACGGATCGCGCGCTTTTCGAGCGACAGATTCGGGTCGGGGATGACGCGGTTGAGGTCGACGCCGATGACGCGACCAAAGCCGCGACACGTCTTGCACGCGCCGACCGGCGAATCGTACGAAAAGAATGTCGCTTGCGGCTCGGCGAGTGGTCGCGCGCACTCGGGGCAACCGAGCCCGCGTCGCAACATGATTTCCGACCCTCCTGCGGGTACGCGCGTCGCGTCGCCGTTCGTCGCGCCGTTCGCCTCGCCGTTCGCGCGAACGTGCGTCGCGCCGTTCGGACGGTGAACGCGCGCGAGCCCCGCCCCGCGTTGCCACGCTTGCTCGATGCCCGCGGCGAATCGACCGAGCTCGTCCGTCGTGAGGCGCAGGCGATCCACGACGACGTCGGCGGTCTTCGCCGTGGTCACGATCGACGGCTTCACTTCGTCGATGTCCTCTGCATGACCGGACAACCAGAGTCGCCGATAGCCGTCCCTGGCGAGCGATTCGCGCACCACGAGATACGCCTCTGCGTTCTCGACCGCGACGCGATACGTGATCGCGACGGGCTCCGCGCCGAGCGCCGACTCGGCGCGACTCGCGGCGGTCACCGGATCCAGCGCGATCGCTTCGAGCCCGTGCTCGGGACACGTCGCGACGCTCTCGCGCGCGAAGAGCGCGACCACGTACGGCTCGAGGTCGGCCATCGTCGCGACCGTCGAACGCGAGCTCTTCACCGGCGCGCGTCGATCGACGGCGATGCCCGCCGGCACCGGCTCGAGCGAGTCCATCGGCGGCCGCTCGAGCCGTTCGAGAAATTGCCGCGCGTACGGGCTGAAGCTCTCGACGAACCGTCGCTGCCCTTCGGCGTACAGCGTGTCGAGCGCGAGGCTGCTCTTGCCCGAGCCGCTCACGCCGGTGATCGCGACGACCTCGCCCGGCCGTAAGTCGAGATCCACCCGCTTCAGGTTGTGCGTGCGCGCGCCGCGGAGCTTCGTCTCGAGCATGGGCCGACGGGCTTAGCGCAATTTTGGCAAGGTGCCCGCCCTCATCGCGGACGACGGCGGGCGAATGGGAAGAACGCGACGCTCAGGGCGGCAGAGGGACTGGCGCACCCGATGAGGATCACCGTGTTCGCGCCGCTCGCGGTCTAGTTGGGCAAAGACCCGAACGCACCGATGCACCCGAGTTGGATCGTCACGGCGCCGGCGCTCGCGGCCTCGCACGACGCAGCACAGAGATCGATCTTGGTGGGATTCGTCGGGTCGTCGATGTACCAACCACCGGTATTCGGGTCGCAAGTGCCCTTCGACACTTCGTTCACGACGTGGGGGCCCGACGAATCGGTGTACTCGACCTCGACGCCCTGGCCTGACAGCAGCGGCTGCGAGCCGAGAGGGTACGTGCACACAGGCGGATCGAGCTGATCGACGATGGCGTCGATCGCCGCGACCATTTGCGTGTCTAGCGGTGCCGATGGATCGAGCACGAAGGCTTTGCCGGAGCCGCCTTGAGCGGCGATCTCGTTCAAGTCGATCGAGCGCGGCGGCGAATTCGGAACGCAAGTGCTCGAGGGGGCCGCGGTGGAAATGACGAACGTCTTGATTTTTGAGTTCAACCCGTCAGCGGCGGTCGCCGCGGGAGACGAGGCGGACACGGAACAAATGTCCGGCTCCGTTCCGGTCACGAGCACCACCGCGTACATTTTGCCCGGATCGGGCAAGCCGGCTTCGAGCGTCAACATCGCGCCCGCGTAGGCCGCGCTGAGCGTTCCGTCGGTCGACGGATGGTGCGCGTCGAGCGACGCAGTGAGGTTGCCGGCGTTCACGGGTACCGACGCGGGATCGACGTCGAAGGCTCGATAGTCGTTCACGTAACACGACGACGACGAACCGGGCCCCGCGTCGTCCATGGGGCGCCCGAACAACTCTAGACCCATCGCGAGGAATGGCCTGCTCGGAGCCTTCGCGAAATCTTCGATCCCGCCGGTCATGCCGAGCCACGGCCTGCCATTCCCGTCGGGCAGCGTGCACCCGAGGGGCAGCGATTGATCGACGACGAATAGCAGCTCGAGCTCGAGGTACTCGGCGCTGAAGCTGATGCCGGTGCAAACTCCGCCGTCCGGGATGCTGGGAAAGCCGCCGGTCGAGGTCGAGATCCCTCCGACGCCGGGCGCTCCGCCCGGGCCGAAGCCACCGATGGCCATTCCGCCTGCGGTGCCGGCGAAGCCGCCGGTCTCGTCAATGGGCCCAAAACCGCCCGAGCTGATCGTTCCGCCGAGTAAACCCCCGGCGAGGTTCGTTCCGCCCGCGCTGCCGGCGAAGCTCGCGCCGGCGCCGAACCCCGCCGAACCATTCCCCGCGGGCGAGTCGCCTTGCGTCCGCTTTTCGATGACGGTTCCGCCGCACGCAGCGACGGCCACGCACGCGCTTACCCACACCGCATACACGATTTTCCGACCCATCCCGGTGCGGAGGTTACCTCGGCGTGGCGACGCGCGCCAGCACGGCTATGACGCTGCAAAGCGCCGCGTCGTCCGCCGCGCGCGACGGCGCCGTGAGAGCGCGGCGGCGCCCACGACGATCCCCGCGAATGCGCGCGACGGCGTGCCGCTCTCGCTCGCCATGCGACAACTGCAGTTGCCGTTGTCGGACCCGCTGGTGCTCGAGCCGTCGACGCCCGCGTCGTGGAGCGCGGTGGCCGCCCCGCCGCTCGCGGTGACGCCGCCGCTGCCTATCGTGCCGCCGGTGTTGGCCTCGCCGACTCCCGTCGAACCGCCGCTCGCCGCCGTCGAACCGCCGGAGCTCGTCGCCGCACCGCCCGACGCGGTCACACCGCCGCTCCCCGTCGTTCCAGTCCTTCCCGAGTCGGCGCCCATCGACGTCGAGCTGCCGTCGATTGCCGAAGCGTCGTGCACGTTGCCTGCGTCGCCTCCGCCCCCACCCGTGATCGGTCCCGTTCCGGAGTCCGGCGCGATCGCGCCCGCTTCGACCGGACCGCCGTCGCCCCCAACTCCGAGCGACCCGAGTGAATAAAAATGACCGCCGACCCGTGACCCCACCGCGACGTGCGCGCCGGACACGGCGACACTATTCCCGAAGAAGTTCCCGAGGGAGACGGTGGTTTTGGGGAACAGGGTCTGTCGCTCGACGAATGCGCCCCGCTCGCGCGTGTACACGACCGCGTAACCGTCGCCGGACGTATAGGGAACTGCGCCGAGTACGATGGTGTTCCCGTCGATCGCGCCAGAAATGCCCAGCCGATCGTTTGCGACTGCGCGCGTCCCGTGAAGCTTCTGCACCAACGTCCACCGGGATCCCGAGCGCGTGTAGACGTACGCCGCGCCCGCTCCCGTCCCCGAATCGTCGTCGAATTCGTGCGTGGCAACCAGCGTGTCTCCCGACAGCGCGACGTTGTACGCGAAGCTGAGGTCCCCCTGGTCGAGGGTATCGGGCGGCGCGAGCTCTTGCTGCAGGGACCAACCTGAAGCGTCGCGCGTCATTACCAGCGCCG
>DATBBD010000591.1:0-5751 GCA_036271175.1 Polyangiaceae bacterium
CCGACCCCCGGCACGTCGACTTCCCAAACGGCGCGCCCGAGCGCGAGATCCATGCGCGCGTCACCCGTGAGCAGCGCCTCGACCATCTCCTCGACCGCCGTTGCGGATTGCGCGCCGCCGCTCTCGGATTCCGTGCCCGCGCAGACCCACCCGATGCGCTTGCCCGGAACCAAGCGCACCTCGTTCGCTCCTCGCTTGAGGGCTTCGCCGAGGAGACGGTTCACTTGCTCGGTACTCAAGCCCATCAGCGTCTCATGCTCGCGGCAGCAATGTCGAGCCCCGCCAGCGCCCACATTTCCCGCACACCCACACCGGTTCGAGCGAAAGGCTCGAGCTCAGTGCGGCTTACTCGGAACCGGGGGCGGAATCGACGTCCGTATGCTGCGAGGCGGCGGTGCGTCGTGATGCGGATCGCGCCGGTTCTTCCACTCGTGCGCGAGGACGAGGAGCGGCGGCTGCATGGCGCGATTGAGGATCGCGAGGATCAAGGACCCGCCGATGACGACGAGCGCGAGCGGCTTTTGCGTCTGTGAGCCGACCCCGGTCGACACCGCGGCCGGGAGCAACCCGAGCGTCGCGACGAGGGTGGTCATGAGCACCGGACGCAAGCGTTTCTCGGCCGCTTCGCGCGCGGATTCGACGATCGGCAAGCCGCGCTCGCGCATTCGCTGAAAATGCGTGACCACCAAAATGGCGTCCTGAATGGCGATGCCGAAGATCGAGACGAACCCCATCGCCGCCGAGACGGAGAAATTCACCCGTGAAATCAGGAGCGCGAACACGCCGCCGGAACAAGCGACGGGAATCGACAGGAGCACGATCGCCGTGTCGAGCCAGTTCTTCATCGAGCCGTACACGAGGAGCGCGATCAACACGAGCGTCGCCGGCACGATGATCAGGAAGCGCGACATGGCGTCGCCGTACTCGTTGATCTGCCCCGCCCATTCGAGGTGCGTGTCGTACGGGACCACGACGTCCTTGGCGATGCGCTCCTTCGCCTCCGCGATGGTCGACACCAGGTCGCGGTTTCGGACGCTGAACTTCACCGGTGAGTAGCGTGCGCCGTCCTCGCGATAGATGATCGACGGGCCGACCTCCTTCGTGATCTGCGCGAGCTGTCCGAGCGGGATCTGACTCCCGTCGGGGGCGCCGACCGTGATGCGCCGGATCGCCTCGACCGAGTCGCGGTATTTCTCGAGCCAGCGCACCGTGAGGTCGAAGGATTTTTCGCCCTCGAAGACACGGGTGACCGGTTCGCCGCCGATGGCCGCCTGGATGACGTCACCGACGTCTCCGGTGTTGAGCCCGTAGCGATCGCATGCGCCGCGGTCGATCGAGATGCGGAGGTTCGGTTGCCCGAGCGTGCGGAACATGCCGAGATCTTGCACGCCCCGAACCTTGCCCATCAGGTCGAGCACCTTGTTGGCGATCTTCTCGTTCATGTCGAGGTCGGGCCCGATCACCTTGATCGAGTTCTCGCCCTTGATGCCGCTCAGCGCTTCTTCGACGTTGTCGGAGATGGCTTGCGAGAAGTTGAAGTCCGCGCCGGGGAAGGCCTCGTTGAGCTCGTCGGAGAGCTCCTTCGTGAGCATGTCCTTGGTGTACCCGTGGGGCCACTCGTCGAACGACACGAGCGGCGCGAAGATCTCGATGTTGTGAAAGCCCGCGACGTCGGTGCCGTCGTCGGGTCGGCCGAGCTGCGACACCACCGTTTGCACCACCTTGTGCTTCCGGTTCTGTTCGGTGCAGGGGACCTTCGGATCTTCCGGGCAGCCGCGGATGATGTCGCGCATTCGCCCGACGTATTTCGACGACTGCTCGAGCGAGATCGACATCGGCAAGGTCGCTCGGATCCAGAGGTTCCCCTCCTCGAGCTTGGGCATGAATTCGCCGCCCAAGAAATGGAGCGAGCCGAGGCACAAGAGCACCGGAATGAAGGACAGCGTCACCGCCGCCCGCGGGTGCTTCAAGACGACGCGGAAGAGCGGCTTGTAGAAGCGATCGAGCGCGCGCATCACCACGGTCTCTTTTTCCTCGAGGTCCACCGGGAGGGTGTAGAGCGCGAGTACCGGCGTGAGCGTGAGCGCGAGTATGAACGCGCCGCCGATGGCGAACGCGTAGGTGAGCGCCATTGGCGAGAAGATGACGCCGGAGACGCCGGTCATCGTGAAGAGCGGCAAAAACGCCGCTGAAATGACCAGACTCGAGAACAGCATCGGACCGCCCACTTCGCGAGCGCTCCGCGTGATGCGCTCGAAGAGCGACCCGTTGTCGTGAGAGCCGAGGTGACGGAAAATGTTCTCCGTCATGATCACCGTCGAGTCGACGACGATGCCGAAGTCGACGGCGCCGAGCGAAATGAGGTTCGCGGGCGTGCCGGTGCCGACCATGCCGCAAAAGGCGCACAGCAAGGCGAGCGGAATATTGAGCGCGGTGATGAACGCGGCGCGGATGTCGCCGAGAAACGCGAACAGCACGATCGTCACGAGCAGCATCCCGACGACCAGGTTCTCGGTGACCGTATGCGTGGTGACCGCGACCAGGTTCGCGCGATCGTAGTAAGGCACGATCTCCATGCCCGGCGGCAGGAGGTGGTTTTGCCGGATGAAGTCGAGGCGCGCGTGGACGCCTTCCAAGGTCGGCGCCGTCTCGCCGCCGTAGCGCATCAGGACGATGCCCTGGACGATGTCCGGCGAGCCGTCGTGCCCGACGATGCCGAGCCGCGGCGCGAACCCGATCGACGTGGTCGCGACGTCACGGACGCGAATCGGCGTGCCATGCGGCGCGCTGATCGCGATGTCGTCGATGTCGCGCACCCCGCGGATGAGGCCGATGCCGCGCACGTTGAACGCCTGCTCGCCGATGGTGAGGCGCTGGCCTCCGACGTTTTCGTTCGCCTTCTTCACCGCGTCGACGAGCTGGTCGAGGGTGACGTTCTCGCCGCGGAGCCGGTAAGGATCGACGTCGACGTGATACTGCTTGGTGAGCCCGCCGAAGCTCACGACGTCGATGACGCCGGGGACCCGTTTGAACTGGCGCTCGAGGACCCAATCCTCGACGGTCTTCAATTGCTCGAGCGAGTAACCCTTGCCGCGGAGCTCGTACCGGAACACCTCGCCGATCGCGTTCCACGGCGAGATCTGAGCGACCACGCCGTCGGGGAGATCGGCGAACTGGAGGCGATTCAAGACCTCTTGCTTCGCCTTTTCGTACGTGGTGCCCCATTGGAAGTAACACTTCACGTCGGAGAGCCCGAACAACGATTGCGAGCGCACGTGGTCGAGCCCCTGCGTGCCCGACATGGCGATTTCGAGCGGGACCGTGACCGATCGCTCGACCTCTTCCGCGCTCCACCCGTCGGGTTGCGCGATGATCTCGACGAGCGGCGGAACCGGGTTCGGATAGGCTTCGATGTCGAGGCGCTTGTACGAATACAAGCCGGCCACGACGAGGCCGAGCGCGAGCATCACGACGATGGACCGCCATCCCAGGGCGGTCCGGACGAGCTTTTCGATCATTGGCCGGTTAGAAGAAGCGCTCCGGAACTGACGACCGATTCGCCCGCCCCGAGCCCGCTCTCGACCGGCACGAAGTCCCCGGGAACGTCTTCGTCGACGACGATCGGGCGCCGCGCAAAGCGAAGGGTGCCGTCGGGCCTGTTCGGCTCGGTGACGAACGCGATCGTTTGTCCGCCGATGTGCAGCACGCCGTTTCGAGGCATCGCCAGGGCTTTCCGACCGTCGCTATGGACGGACACCGTAGCGTACATGCCCGGCTTCAGGACGCGATCGGCATTTTTCAAGGTGCAGCGCACGCGGATCGTTCGCGTCGCGGGGTCGAGCGCGCTCGAGGCCCAGTCGATGGTCCCCTCGAACTTTCGGTCGGGATACGCGATGACGTTTACCGTCACCGGCGCTCCGACGTGCACGCGGCCGACGTCCATTTCGTAGATGTCCGCGAGCACCCAGACCGGGTTGAGCTCGCCGACGGTGAACAACTCGACGGCCGGGCCCGACCCCGAATACTCGCCCTGCACTTCGATGCCCGGGTTCAGGTTACGGTCGATCACCTCGCCGTCGATCGGCGAATTCAGCGCGAACGCTTGCGACGCGCTGACCGCGCCGAGCCGCAAAATGCGCGTCTTTTGTTTGGCGCGGTCGAGCTCGGCGTCGGCGCGGTGAAAGTCGTCCGCGGCGGCTTCGAACTCACGCTCGGACACGGCGTGCATCTGAGCGAGCTCGGTCTGCCGGTCGAAGTTGTGCTTGGCGGCGGTGGCGTCGGCTTCCGCTTTTTCCAGGTCGGCGACCGCGATCCCGACGTCCGGCGAGTCGATGATCGCGAGGGTCTGTCCCTTTTTCACCCGCTCGCCGAGCTCGGCGGTGATGGTCCGGATGCGTCCGGTGACCGGGCTGAACACATGCGCGACGTGCAGGTCGTCGAACGACACGCGCCCTGCGGCGGTGATCGTGGTCTCTACCTCGTGCTCGCTGACCGTGTCGGTTGCGATGTGGGCTTCTTGCGCCTGCTTTGCCGTGAGCCACGTCTCGTCCGGAGGCGGTGTAGGCGGTTCGGCCGGCCTATGTTGACTGCAAGAAAAAACCACGAACCCAGCGACGACGGCAAGGCTGACGCCCCCGACCAACTTGTAGGGATGAATCGACATTCGGTGATGGCAGATACGGAGATCCGAGGGCTTGGCTCCCGACAACAACGGCGCGCGCTCGGCGATTCCTTAGGGCGCAAGTTTCGCCAAGAATCGCGCGGGCGCCGTTAACTCATCGAGATTCATGCAAAATATTCGAAACACGCAAGCTAGCCATTCGAGCATGGGAGCGCATGAAGTTGGGATGAAATTTCACTCATTGCAGGCAGGAGACCGCGTGTTTGTCAGGCGTGCGTGACGGTCGGGTGGCGTCGGCATTCAGTTGCGTAGCCGTTGCGGTTGCCACTTCACGATGCTCAGCGAGCCGCCGTCTGCCCGCGACGCATCACCACCATGTGAATCTGTCGGTGCACGTCCGCATAGCCGAATTGAAACGGCAACGTGCGGCGCGGGTTCTCTGCGAAGAGCTTCCGGAAGTCCTTCGAGTCGCGCGCCTCGATTGGGCCGTACTTCGCAGGTCCGTCGAAGTGTCCGAACGTGTCTTCCACGAAGCCCGCGGCGCGCGCGAACCGCGGGGGAATTCCGGTGGAATCGGAGATCATCCAATCGACGCTCTTCAACAGATAATCGCGTACGTCGGAGAACTCGTCGGCCCAGAGCAAGTGGCTCGCCGCTTTGGTCATCGCGGACACGCGGCCCTTCTGTTCGAGGTACGCGATGAGCCCGGGGTGGTCATGAAGCGCCTGGTCCGAAAGATCTTGCGCGATGTGGCGCACGATCTTCGGCGGATCGTTCGAGCCGGCGCGGCGATACGCGATCTCGACGTTCGTGAACGCGGCGGTCGGCGGATCGCCGAACGCCTGCGGCACGCGATCGGACTCGGCCACGCCGGCCGCATCGACGTAGCGCAAGCTGCCGTCGTTCTCGATGCCGAAGTACCGAAGCGAGACGGGCTCGTAGCCGTGCACGACGAGCGCGGCCATGAGAAAGACGATCTCGCCGGGGATCGCCGCGCGCTCTTCGAGACCGAGGTTCGTCGTGCGGCTGTAGGTGAGCCCGAGGAGCTTCCGGAGATGGCGGCGTTGCATGCCGAGCGCGCCCTTGAGCTCGCCGCGAGTGACCGAATCGATGTGGCGCACGTCGCCCGC
>DATBBD010000592.1:0-9184 GCA_036271175.1 Polyangiaceae bacterium
GCCCACTCGTGGGCGGCTTCGCGGCGCTCCTCTTCGCGATCGATCACACGCACGCCTTCGTCGTCGGGTACGTGCCGAACCGGCATGCGCTCATCGCCGCGGTGTTCGGCGCGCTGTGCCTCGATCGACATTTTCGTTCGCGCGACCACGCGAATCGCCGCGAAGGCGTGCTGGCCGTCGTGTTCTATCTGCTCGCGCTCCTTTCGAGCGAAGCGGCGCTCGCGATCGCCTTCTATCTCTTCGCGTACGCGCTCGTCGTCGAGCGCGGCTCGCTCGTGCGCCGCGCGCTCGGGCTCGCGCCGTATTTCGTCGTGACCGTGGTCTGGCGCGCGGTGTACACGCTCGCCGGTTACGGCGCGCACGGCTCCGGTCTCTACATCGACCCGGCGCGCGAGCCGTTGCGGTTTCTCCACGCCTTCGCCGAGCGCGGTCCGATCCTCGTGCTCGGACAATTTTTCGTGCCGCCGGCCGAGGTGTACGTCCTGGTTCGTCCGGCATGGGCGCACCTCATGCTCATCGGCGCCTTCGTCTTTCTGGTGGCGCTCGCCGTCGCGCTGGTGCCGCTCCTCGCGCGGAAACGGATGGCGCGTTTCTGGGCGCTCGCGTTTTTCCTGGCGCTCGTCCCCGCGGCGTCGGCATTTCCGCACAATCGCCAGCTGCTCTTCGCGAGCTTCGCGGCCATGGCGCTCATCGCGGAGCTCTGGAACTTCTACGCCATCGAGTTGAAGGGAAAGCGGCTCTCTCCGCTACTCCAGGGCTCGGGGGTGATCAGCGCGGTGCTCCTCTTCGGGCATTTGATTCTGTCGCCCCTCGCGTTTCCGTTCGTCGCGTGCAGCATCGCGTACGCCTCGCCGATGGAGACCGCGATCGCCGACGTCGGTGACGACGTCGTGGGCCGCGACGCCGTGTTCGTGACCGCGCCGGATTATTTCGCCGTGAAGCTCGTGCAGCTCTCGCGTCGCGTGGAGCATCAGGGCCTTCCGCGGCGATGGCGCGCGCTCTCGTTCGGGCCCCAGACCGTCATCGTCGAGCGCCCCGATGATCGGACGCTCGTCCTCGACTACCAGGGCGGCATTCTCAGCACGGCGTTTCTCGAGCTCTATCGCGATCGGCGTCTGAGGATGGATCCCGGTTACGAAGTGAAGCTCGAAGGGCTCGACATCCGGGTCCTCGAGGTCACCCCCGACGGGCGCGCGTCGCGCGTGCAGTTCGCGTTCGATCAGCCTCTGGATTCGCCGCAATTTCGCTTTTATTTTTGGGAAAACGGCGGTTTTTCACGCTATACGCCGCCACCGATCGGCGGCCGGAGCGTCCTGCCCGGCGCAGAGCTGAAGCTCGGCTTCAAGTAGAGCGACTCCGGTCTTCTCCGCGACGAGGCGTCGCGCCCCGCGCACCGTGACGCCAGGTCGCGGTCTGGTTCTTGCTGTTCCCCGAACGGCGAGGTGCGGTTGGCACACTCGGCACACCGAGCTCGAAGCAGTGAGCGAACTCGGATTCACCCGTCCTTCGGGAGGGGCGTGGCTTTGCTTTGGCCCAAGGCGATTCAATTCAACGAGCCCCGGAGCTCCCGTTGCGACCGAGCCGTTTTTTCGGGGCGTTTCCGTTCGCGCTCCGGCGGGCGATCACGGACGTCGAGCGTCGCATCGTCGCACGCGTTTCGGCGAAGGGGCGTGCGGAGCTCGCGCTCTCGGTGCTCGCGTTGGCACTCTCCGCATGGACGATCGCCAAGCTGGCGCACGTCGCGGCACTCCGTGTCGGCTATCCATTCGAGCTCGAGTGGATGGAGGGCGGCACGGTCGATCACGTGCGCCGGCTCCTCGACGGAAAGCGACTCTACGTCGAGCCGACCCTCGACTTCGTTCCTTACACGTACACGCCGCTCTACTTCTATGCGGGCGCCCTGGTCTCGAAGGTCTTCGGCGCCGGGTTCTTTTCGCTGCGCCTCCTCACGCTCGCGAGCGCTTTTTCGATCCTGGCGCTCCTCTATACGCTCGTCTATCGCGAATCCGGGCGTCACCTGGGGGGCTGGGTCGCGGCTGCTCTCTTCGCGGCGACGTATCGGTCGAGCGGCGATTGGTTCGACGTCTGCCGAGTCGACTGCTTCGCGCTGGCTCTCGCCTTCGGCGGTATTTACGTCGCTCGTCGAGGCGAGGGGATCGCCTCGGCCGCGCTGGCCGGTGTTCTATTTTGGGCCGCGTTCTTCGCCAAGCAAAACGCGCTCGCGATCGGCGTCGCGGCCTCTGCCGGCCTCGCGTTTCTGTCGATGCGGCGCGCCGCGGTCGCGCTCACGGTCCTCACTGCGTTGGTCGCGGCGAGCACCGTGCTCATGAATCGCGCGAGCGGCGGCTGGTACTCGTTTTACGTGTTCGATGTGCCGCGCCTGCATCCGTGGGTCGACGATCGGCTCAAGACCTACTGGACGATCGATTGGCTTCACGATCTCCCGGTGCTCGTCGTGCTCGCCGTCGCCGGGTTCGTCGTGCTCGACCTCGTGCGAGGTCGCCGCGTGTTCGGGTTTTATTTGGTGGTCGCATGCGGGACGGTGATGGCGACCTGGGCCGTCTGGTGCCGGAGCGGTTCGTACGACAACATTCTCATGCCGGCCCAGGCGATCGGCGCGTTGCTCGCCGGAATGGGCGCGACGCTGGCAAGCCCCGGCGACCGCGGTTCGTCGGCCGTCGCGATGCTCGCGGCCGCGCTGGTGCAACTCGGCGCGCTCGATTGGGACGCGAAGACGCAGGTTCCGTCGCGTCACGACGAGGACATGGGGCGCGCGCTGCTCCTCCAGATTCGTAACGAACCGGGAGACGTCTGGATCCCGTCGCACGGGTTCCTCGGGACGATGGCGGGAAAACCCGCGCACGCGCAGCTTCAGGCCATCTACGACGTGTGGCTCGATCCGAAGGTCGGCGCCGCGCTCCATGAGAAGGTCGACGCGGCGATTCGCGAGCGTCGCTTCGCAGCGATCGTCACGGATTCGGATGGCCGATTCGACGGGTCGCTAGCGGGCTACGATGCGGTGCGCTCGGTCTTCGACGGCGACGGGTTCTGGCCGATGTCGGGGTTCGGGACGCGGCCCGAGCGGCTCTGGCGCCCGAAGGCGCGCTGAGCTCAGGCTTTCACGTCCGTCGTGCTCGGCGGAGGCGGAATGGACGCGGGGTTCGTCGCGGCGGCGACGGAGCTGTACTTGCCGCTCGCGAGCTCGCTCTGTGCCCGCTGAATGTCGATGCTCGCTTGCGCGGCGATCTCGAAGTCGCTCGGCGTGGCCGGCGGCGCCAGCATTTCGTCGCGGATCTGCACCAGCGCTTGCAGCGTCGCGTCGCTCACCGGCGGTGTCACCACGAGTAGGTTTCCCGAGTAGTAGACGCCAGCGGCGTTCGTCGCGGAGTGGGTGTCGGCGGCATCGGCGGTCGTCGTCGTCGTCGCTTCCTGTGTCCTTACGGGTGCGGACGCCGTTGTCGTCGCGACGCTCCGACTCGACGGAAGCGCCGCGGCGCGACTCACGGTCGCGCTGCTCGGGGGCGCACTGATTCGTGACTTGGCGGGCGGCTCGGCAACCGAGAGCGCGTCAATGGGACGGAGCATGGTTCGACTCTCCAATTCTCAATGAACGGTCCCCCGGAGCCACCCTTGAACGAAAAAAATGCGAGCAGGCTCCGCCGGCCACTTCGCTTTTCGATCCACGGGCTTGTGGCCATCGCGCCGCGCTGACGACAACCTTTTTGGACGACCACGGCGCGGGGGCGCTATCGTCGACGACGGTGGTGGCGGCAGGGAACACGCACTCAGTGGACGGCGTCGCGGGTCGGCGGACGGGTGGACATTGCGCGGTTTTCGCCGGGGCTCGTTCTCGGTCCGCGGCGCGTCTCTCGATGGCCGCGAGCTTGCCGCTTCTTCTCGCCCTCGCGTGTAGCTCGAGCGATTCGGGGAATCACGGCGACGGCGGTTCGCCGAACGCTGCGACGGGCGGCGTCGGTGGAGCGAGCGGAGCGGGCGGCGCAGGGGGAGCCGCCGGCGTGCCCGGCGGCAACGGCGGCGCTAGCGGGACCGGCGGTTCCGGCGGGACTTCGAGCGGTACCGGCGGCGTCATCGGCGCCAGCGGCGGCACGCCAGGCGATACGGGTGGAACGGGAACCGCCTCCGGCGGGCGCGTTGCGACGGGCGGAGTTACCGGAACTGGCAACATGTCTGGACAAACCGGTTCCGGTGGCGGAACGGCGTGCCCGCCCGAATGCTTCGTCCCGAACTATTGCGTCGTGAAGTGCGGAGATACGCCACAGAGCTACGGCTGCTGCCCCTGTCCGACCGGCATGACCAATACGCGGGCCTGCGCTGCCGACGCCGGGCGAAAGAATCCATAAGTCGCACGGGCCGGAATCGAAAAAGCCTGGCGCGCGTAATGCGGAATCGGAGAAACTTGGGTGTTAGGCGGCTAGCGTTCCCTTTCCGACACGATGGTCCTCGATCCACCTCCGGACAGTCTGCTCCAACTCACGCCTCACAGCGTGCTCTTGGTCGATGACAGCGCCTATTGGACGGACACCATCGGCGAAGGGCTGCGTCGCGAGGGCTACATCGTCAGCGTGCTTCACGACGGGCTCGCCGCGGTCGAGCGGCTCCGCAAAGATCCGCCGCAGATCCTCGTCACCGATTATTTTCTCGCGAACCTCGACGGCGGAAAACTCTGTCAGATCGCCAAGCACCTCCGCGTCAATCCGTCGATCACGACGGTGATCTTGACCGGCGGCGCCGACCGCAATCTGTGGCGTGCTCCGTCTGCCTACGCCGACGCGGTCATCGCGAAGAACTCGATGGACGTCGTGCTCGCCGATCTCGGGCGAGCGCTCGGCTCACTCAAAGAGTCGCTCCCGCCCCCCGGTTCGATCCGCCACGTGATCGGACACGAGCGGCTCGCGCCGCGCGCGATCGCCAGCAAGCTGCACGGCTTGAAGCAATATCTCGACGCCCTTCACGAGGGGATCGGCGACGCGGTCATCGGCGCCGACAGCGAGCTCCGCGTGTACTTCATGAATTCGACCGCCGTCGAGATGTTCGAGCTCCGCGAAGACGAGGCGCTCGCCAAGCCGATCTACGACGTGCTCTCCATCCCGCGAGATCACCCGCTCGTCGAGCTCATCCGCAAGGCGACCGCGGAAGAGGGGAAACCGGGGCCGCCGATCACGACGGAGATCGGCGAAAACACGCTGCGCATCACCGTCGCCGGTCTCCGAAGCCCGGACGGAAGCGCGACGGCGCTCCTCATTGCGCGCGACATCAGCGACATCAAGGCCGCCGAGCAAGATCGACTCGCGGTGAACGCGCGCCTGCACGAAGCCGACAAGATGGCGTCGCTCGGGCACCTCATCGCCGGCGTCTCGCACGAGGTGAACAACCCCCTTGCCGCGATCTTGCTCAACCTCGAGACCCTCGCCGGCACCACCGAGGATCTGAAGCGATCCCTCAAGGGCGTTTCGGATCCGGCGTTGCCGCCGGCACTCGAAGTCCTCGACGAGACCGGGCGGATCTTGAAGGAGTCGTCGGAAGCCGCGCAACGGATCCGCAGCATCGTCGCGGAGATGGGGCTCTTCGCCCAACCGAGCACGGGCACCGGCGAAAACGTCTCGATCGAAGAGGTCCTCGAAGGCGCGCTACTCCTCGTCGCGAACGAGGCGCGCTTCAAGGCGACCGTCATTCGCGAATTCAAGGAGACGCCCGGCATCATCGTGGACCGAGTCCGTCTCGGCCAAGCCTTTCTCAACATCCTCTTGAACGCCGCACAAGCGATCAGCGGAATGGATCCGGCGACCAACTGGATCCGCGTCGCGACGTGGCCCGACCGCGGCGGCGTGAAGATCGAGATCCAGAACAACGGGCCGCCGATCCCCGAAGAGGTACTGCCGAAGATCTTCGAACCGTTCTTCACGACGAAGGCGTTCGGTCAAGGGCACGGGCTCGGCCTCAGCATCACGTACGAGACCGTGCGGCGTCACGGCGGCTTCATCGAGGTCGAGAGCCGTCCCGGCGTACCGACGACGTTCCGCGTCTGGTTGCCGAGCGACACCGGGCTCGGTCTCGTGCCGCGCGCGACGTTGGTCAAAGAACGATCGCGCACGCTTCCCGCGACGCTCCTGCTCGTCGACGACGATCGGCTCGTTCGAAATGGGCTCCGGCGAATCCTCGAAAAATTCCACGACGTCGTCGTCGCCTCGGGCGGCGAACAGGCGCTCGACGCACTCGCGGAGCGAACGTTCGATCTCGTCTTGTGCGACCTCATCATGCCGACGATGACCGGCATGGAGCTGTTCGCGGCCGTCGCCAAGAAAAAGCCCGAGCAAGCGAAGCGCTTCGTGTTCCTCACCGGCGGAACCAGCAGCCCGGAAGCGCGCGACTTCCTGCTCGAAGTGAAAAATCCGCGCGCTTACAAGCCGATCGGCGCCGAGCAGCTCATCCGGCTCGTCGACGACTGCGTCAAACAATTCGCGAAGCAATAGCGCCGCTGCGGTTCTGCTTGACGGCTCGTCGCCGGACAACCGACGCTGAGGACGCACTGAAGGGTCGAGGAGGATTCATTCATGCCGAAATTGTATAGCGAGTGGTGCTTTCTCGTCGCGGCGATGTTCTGGACGGCGGGTGCGCACGCGGCTGAAGGCGCGGGCCCCGTGGACCGAGGGACGTTCGTGCTCAGCGCGGAACATCTCACCGGCGTCGTTCACGACGATCTGAAGTCCGATGGAGAGAAGGTCGGCATCACGACTATTGCGCTCTTCGGGTACCAGGCGACCACCGTCTTCGACATGCCGCGGATCGCCTTCGACGGCTTCGTCATCGACGGGCTGAGCATCGGAGGCTCGCTCGCTGTATTCCAGGCGTCGTTGGGTGTTTCGGGCGAAAATAGCGAGAGTTACACGGACGTTCTCATCGCGCCGCGCGTCGGCTACGCCTACCTGTTCTCCCGCAGCGTCGGGATCTGGCCGCGCGCGGGATTTTCGTACTGGCATCGAGGCTTCTCCGACGCGGCCGCCTCGACGCACGCGTTCGCGTTCGACGCCGATTGTCCGCTGGTGTTTTTCCCCGCCCCGCACTTCGCGATCACGGTGGGTCCGATCCTCGACGTTACATTCGGTGGTTCGGTGACCACCGACACGGTGAACGTGGGGGGTATCGGGGGCGTCGCCACGAATCAGGATATCTCCTTGCTCCAGCTCGGGCTCTCGGCGGGCGTGGCCGGGTTCTTCTGAGCCGCGTTTCTGGCAACCCAGCGGTTCGGCGGTTTCGTTCGGCGCGTGCCGGTGCCATGAATCGGGCGTGACGCCCGAGGCGAACCCGACCATCGAGTTCGACGGCGTGCACAAACGCTACGAGATTTCGGTCGTCGAGGACGTGTCGTTCACGGTCGGCGGGGGCGAGACGTTCGTGCTGCTCGGTCGAAGCGGGTCGGGAAAAAGCACGACCTTGAAGATGATGAATCGCCTGGTCGAGCCGACGTCGGGCGTCATCCGCGTGTTCGGTCGCGACGTGCGCGAGGGGCGCCCCGAAGCGCTGCGGCGCCAGATGGGCTTCGTCATCCAGCATTTCGGGCTCTTCCCGCACTATTCGGTCGCGGAGAACGTTGCGATCGTCCCCCGACTACTCGAGTTGTCGGACGCGGAGATCGACCGGCGGGTGAGCTCCTTGCTTTCGAGGGTAGGGTTGCCCCCGGAGCGATATGCGCGTCGGCGGCCCGAGGAGCTCAGCGGTGGCGAGCGCCAGAGAGTGGGGCTGGCCCGCGCGCTCGCGGCCGATCCGCCGATCGTCTTGCTCGACGAACCGTTCGGCGCGCTCGACCCGATCACCCGGCGGGACATGCAGCGCGAGTTCTTGCGGCTCTCCCTGGAGCTGAAAAAGACGATGGTGCTCGTCACCCACGACATCGCCGAAGCGATCCTGCTCGGCCATCGCATCGCGGTCCTCGAAACCGGACGGCTCGAACAGATCGGGACGGCGAAGGAGCTCCTGTTTCGCCCGGCGACGCCGTTCGTACGCGCCTTCTTCGACCCCGGTCGCTTCGATCTCGAGCTTCTCGCCGTCACGGTCGGCGACGTCGTGTCGCATCTTCCCGCGCCGCACGCGAGCGCCCCGCCGAGCGACGCGGACGTGCCCACGACCGCGTCGCTTCGCGACGCCCTCGAGCACCCCATCCTGCTCGAAGGCGGCGCTTGCCGCGTCACCGGCGCTCCGAGCGCCGGCGCGATCACGGCCGTGCGCCTCCTCGAGGGGTTCCAGCGGTTCCGCGCCGAATGGTCCCGGCCTTCATGAGCGAGCTCGCGCGGTTCTTTCGAGAGCACGCCGGCGAGCTCGGACAGCAGGCGCTCGAACACCTGATGCTCACCTTGTCGGCGCTCGCCCTCGCCGTCTTCGTCGGCTTGCCGCTCGGGCTCTGGCTCGCGCGCCGAAAAACGGCTTCCCGCGTCGTGCTCGGCATCGCGGCGGTGATCCAGACCATCCCGAGTCTCGCCTTGCTCGGCTTTCTCATTCCGTTCACCGGGATCGGCCCGGTGCCGGCGATCATCGCGCTCTTCGCGTACGCGCTCCTTCCCATCGTGACGAACACCGTGACCGGCGTGCGCGGTGTCGACCCCGCGGTGAAGGAAGCCGCGGTCGGCATGGGAATGACGAACTTCGACGTGCTCCGCAAGGTGGAGCTGCCGCTCGCGCTGCCGGTGATCTTCGCCGGGGTTCGCACGGCGACGGCGGTCAACGTCGGGGTCGCAACGTTGGCCGCCCTGGTCGGCGCGGGCGGCCTCGGCGTGTACATTTTTCGCGGCATTTCACTCGCGGATCCGACCATGATCCTTGCCGGAGCGATCCCCGCGGCGGCGCTCGCGCTCACGCTCGACGCGGGCCTCGGCGCGATCGAGCGGAACATCGGCTCGTCGTTCCGTCCGGTCCTCGCCGTCGTCGCGCTGGTCGCGCTGGTGGTCGGCGGACGGAGTGTGCTCTCGTTGTCTTCGCCGTCGCTCCGGCTCGCGATGCCCGGCGAATTTCTGGCGCGAGCGGACGGCTACCCCGGTCTGGCGAGCAAATACGAGCTCCACGCCCGCGTGGTCGAAATGGACCACGGGCTCATGTATCAAGCGCTCGCCCGCGGCGACGTCGAGGCGGTCGTCGGGTATTCGACCGACGGCGAGATCACGTCGAACGGCTT
>DATBBD010000593.1:0-4749 GCA_036271175.1 Polyangiaceae bacterium
CGGCGCGAGCCGAACGACGTCGTGAACGCGCCGTAACAGCCGGGGCGACGTCGTTCGTCCGGCGCGACGGGACTGCGAGGCTCGAAATCGGAAGATCGCCCGGCGGCCTGGTCGAAAAGGGCTAGTATCGCGGAATGCTCATCGACGTGATCAAGGCGCGCGTGCTCGCGGCGCTGAAGGCGGGTCGTACCGTCGAAAAGGAAGTGCTCCGCGTGGCGCTCGGCGAAATGCAGACCATCGAGGCGCGCGGGACGCCGCTGACCGACGAAGACGCGGCGAAGGTCGTCGTGAAGCTCGTGAAGTCGAACCGCGAAACGATGGAAGTGTCGACCAACGACGCGCAGAAGGCGGAGCTCGCCGAGGAAATCGCGATCCTCGAGACGCTCTTGCCGAAGGCGCTCGGCGTCGAAGAGCTCGCCCTGGCGCTCGCGGCGAGCCGCGACGCGATCCGCGCCGCGGGCAACGACGGGCAAGCGACGGGCATCGCCATGAAGGCGCTGAAGGCCGCGGGAATCGCCGCCGACGGCAAGAAGGTGGGCGAAGCCGTCAAACAGATGCGCGCATGACGCGGAGCGCGCGCGTCGCGGCGTTCGTCGTGGGCGGCGCGGTGTCGCTCGCGACGATGCGCGGAGCACGGGCGGACGCGCCGTCCGGGCCCGACGAAACCAAATCCGCACCGACAAAACCCAACATCGCTTACGTCGTTGCCGCGATGGGCGACTCGCTCACCGATCCGCGATCGCACGGCGGGCTCTATCTCGACGACTTGAAGAAGCTGTGCCCCGAGAGCCGGTTCGACAGCTACGGCAAGGGCGGCGAGATGGTGAATCAGATGCGGCGGCGGTTCGCACGCGACGTGTTCGGCGCGGGCGACGGAAAACCGAAGTACACCGACGTGATCGTCTTCGGCGGCGTGAACGACGTGTACAGCGATCTCACCGCGGGGCGCACGCCGGCGAAAATCGAGTCGGACCTCGGCGAAATGTACGCCGCGGCGCGGGCTCGCGGCGTGCGCGTCGTGGCGATCGGCATCGCGCCGTGGGGCGGCTTCACGCGGTACTACAATGCGAGCCGTCACGCGGCGACCGTCCAAGTAAACCAATGGATCTTCGGCGAACGCGACGCGGGAAAGGTCGACGTGGCCGTCGATCCGACGCCGCTGCTGACGTGCGGCGACCCCGAGCGGCTCTGCGCCGGGGTCGAACCGCCGTTCCACGACGGCATCCACTTCGGCCCGGAGGGCCATCGACGGCTCGCCGACGCCTTGAAGCGTCAAGCCTTCAAAGACTGCCGTTGAACCGACTTTCGCCGGGTTCGAGCGCCGAGCGCCGGCCCGCGTGACCCGTCGCGTGACAGGGTGGCCACAATTGGGGTATCAGAGCGCGCGATGAGTGAGGCCAAGAAACCCATTCCGCCGCGGCCGCGTCCGGGGACGACGAGCGATACGCCCTCCCTCTTTTCGGGACGGCTGTGGCTGGCCGTGGCGCTCCTCGTCGGACTCGGCGTCATGGCCAATCCAGTGTTCAACAGCTGGGTCATCCGCGATCTGGCGCCGCCCGAAGACGTGCACACGGATTTCTCGAAATGGGCGCCGGGCGGCGAAGGCGACGTGCGCGTCACCGTCATCACCGCGGACTCGAAGCGCCTCGCGTGCGCGAGCGCGACGGCCGTCGACGGCGCGCATTGCCAATTTTCCGGCGACAAGCTGCCGTGGCCGGCGGAGCCCAACGCGCCGGTCGACGACAACGGCCCGAATCTCATCCAGCCCTATCGCACCTCGCCGGAAAATCAGCTGGTCATGGTGATCGGACTCTGGGCGGTACCAGAGGTCGCGATGCGGCTCCATCGCGAACCGCCGAGCACGATTCCGACGAAACGACTCGGGCGCTTCGACGTCATTTGCCACGTGAAGTTCGTCGGCAAGTTCGATCAGATCGAGCTGCGGTGGGACGTCGGCAACAGCTGGCAAACCGAGCGCAACGCGATGATCGCGAGGCCCCTGTCATGCACCGTCGTCAACAGTTAGCGCCCGCGACGCTCCGGCATTTTCGATGAAGACGACCGACAAGGTCGCGTTCGTCATCGGCACCTGGTTCGGCTGCGGCGAGTCGAAGATCGCGCCGGGAACGGTGGGCTCGATCGGCGCGATTCCGCTCCATCTCTTGCTGTGCCGTTTGCCGGTTCCCGCGCACGTCGCGGCGGTCCTCGCCGTTTCGGGCATCGGGATCTGGGCGTCGGATCGCGTCGCCGCGGTGCTCGGCGTCGAAGATCCGCAGCGCGTCGTCGTCGACGAAGTGGCGGGCACCCTCATCGCGATGGGGTTCGTCCGTCATTTCGGCGTCATCCCGCAAGCCGTCGCGATCGTGCTCTTCCGGTTCTTCGACATCACGAAGCCCGGCCCGGTCGGCAAAGCCGAGTACGCGAAACCACCCGGTCTCGGCATCATGCTCGACGACATCGTCGCCGGTTTGTTCGCCGGAGCGCTCACGCTCGCCGGCGCGTTATTCCTGGCCGGTAAGTAGCTCGTCGAGCGTCACCTCGAGCGCCGACACGACGCGCGCGAGGCGGTCGTAATCGAGCCGCTCCGGCACATCGCCGGTCTGGTGATTCGCGGCATCGCGGAGTGCGCGCGTGTCGGTGAGCATCGCCGCCGGAACGTGGAGCTCGTCGAACACCCACTGCTCGCCGCTGTTCGCGGGCGCGCGATCCGCCTCGGCGAGCACGCTCACGACCGGCACCGCGCCGTTTTTCCGAAGCGACGCCGCGACCCGATCCGAAAACGGACGCGACGCATCGTTGCTCTCGATCGCGATGAAATCGCCGATATTCGGGTACTTCGCGGCGTTATTTTTAGGGGCACCCTGACTGCCGGGGGTCGTCAGAAACACGCCGAGGCTCTCCAGGTCGAGCATGCCGGTGACGGTGACGCCGTGCGCGACGAGATCTTTCGCGTACACGACGCTCCCCATCTGGGGCGTCGCGAAATACGGCTCTTCTTCGTTCGCGAAGAACGCGAAGCGAACGACGCGGCTCGTCTTTTTTCCGTAGAACGCGCGCGCGAGCTCGACGAGCGCCGCCACGCCGGTCGCGTCGTCGTCCGCGCCGGGCGTCCCTGTCCGGGTGTCGTAGTGCGCGCCCACGACGATCGTCTCGTCGCCGTGCTTACCGCCGCCGCTCGCCACTTCGAGGTTTTGCACGACGTCGTCGCCGATCGGAATGCCCTGACGGCGCACCTCGTAGCCCATTTTTTCGAGGGTGCGCGCCAAGTCGTCGGTCGCCGTCGCGAGCTTCCATGAATCGCCGAGGTTCCGCTCACCGATGTCCGTCGCGAGATGGGTCACCGTGGCACGGAGCCGCGTCGCGAGCTCGCTTTGTTCCGTCGTGAGCGGCGGCAGCGCCGGAGACGCCGGAGCGCTGGGCGCCGTGGTCGCAGCGACCGGAGGCGTCGCGGGAGGCTTCGCCGTCACGGCCGGCGCACAGGCCGCGACCGCGAGCATCGCGCAAATCGTGAATGAGGCGAGCCTCCGCAGCTCTCCCCGGCGTGTCGTGGCCATTGCACCGTTCACGGCGTTAGCTTAGAGCTGCCGCCATCGACGCCAAAGGTCGAATGCGCGGTCCGGCATCTGCCGCCGCGACCGACCCCAGCGCAAGGAGCGAGACAAGTGAGCGACTCGGCAAGCGGCAAGGTTCTGGTCGGCATCGTAATGGGGTCGAAGAGCGACTGGGAGACGATGCGCCACACGAAGGAGACGCTCGACTCGCTCCATATCGGGAACGAGGCGCGCGTGTGTTCGGCACATCGCACACCCGACGCGGCGTTCGAGTGGGCGAGCGGTCTCGAAGGGCGCGGCGTCGAGGTCGTCATCGCGGCGGCCGGCGGCGCGGCGCACCTGGCCGGCGTCATTGCCGCCAAAACGCGCCTGCCGGTGCTCGGCGTTCCGATGGAGAGCAAGGCGCTGAACGGCATCGATTCGCTCTTGTCGATGGTGCAAATGCCGGCGGGCATTCCGGTCGGCACCTTGGCCATCGGGAAGCCGGGCGCCATCAACGCGGCCCTCTTCGCAGCGGCGATTCTCGCCAACAAGTACGGCGACGTGCGCGTCGCACTCGAAGAATTTCGCGCCGCGCAAACGCGCACGGTGCTCGCCGGGTCCGACCCAACGAAATAACGAGCGGCACTTCCCCTTCGGGTATGCTCGCCCGGTGAATTCGAAAACCGTCGTTCCGCTCCTCGTCGTCCTCGCGTTGCCCGCTTGCAAGAAGAGCGATGCACCCACCGATGGCACGGCCGCGTCGGGCACGGCTCAGGCGGCAGCGGCCGCCCCGGCGACGCCGCTCGGCAACTTCGAGGGCGAGATCGACCTGCTCGCAAAATCGTCCGAAAACCCGAAGCCTGTCCCGCCGTTGAACCTGCTCGTCAAGGCGGGGAAGGTTCGCATGGACATTCCCGAGGGGATGTCCGCCGGAAAGCAAATCGGCAAGGGCTACCTCATCGCGAGCCCGAGCGACAAGAAGGTGTACATCGTCTCGGACGCGCAGAAGCAGGTCATCTCGCTCGACCTCGCGGCGCTCGGCGATCGCATGAAGCAGCTGAACCCCGCGGCGGCCGCGGCCCCATCGAAACCGACGACACCCCCGACGATCACCAAGACCGGGAAGATGGAGACCGTCGCCGGCCGCTCCTGTGAAGACTGGAACATCGTGAGCGGCGACGGCGAGCACGGCGTCGCGTGCGTGTCGACCGAGGGC
>DATBBD010000594.1:0-4587 GCA_036271175.1 Polyangiaceae bacterium
CGCAAGAACGCGAAGTGATCGCGATCGAAGCGCTCCAGCGACTCGGCCGGCAAGCGGAAGCTCGCGCGCGCGGGGCTCGCTTTTTCTCGCGCTTTCCCGATTCGGCTTATCGAGAAAAAGTGCGCTCCGTCATTGGGGATCCATGACGCGCGTTTTGGGTTGGGGGGTGCTCTCCACGGCGATGCTCGCCTTAGTGGGGGCCTGTTCCGAAGACGCGTTCGTCGGATTCGAGCACCCCGCGGCGAGTGCCGGCGGAACGACGAGTGACGGTGCGTCCGATGCTTCGACACTCGCCGACGCCGGAGCGGCGGCTTGTCAGATCGCGAAGTGCGGCAATCACGTCTACGCTTGCGGCGATTGCGTGGACAACGACGGCGACGGTCTCGTCGATTCCCAAGACCCGGATTGCGTCGGCCCCTGCCAGAACTCGGAAGACTCGTTTTTCGGTTCGATCCCCGGCCAGAATCATCAACCCTGCGCACAAGACTGTTACTTCGACAGTAACTCGGGTGTCGGCGACGACGACTGCGTCTGGTCGCACACGTGCGACCCACTCGAAGTCGCACCGAGCTACTCGCCCGAAGGAGCGACGTGCGCGTACGACGCGAACGCGATGCTCAAGAAAGGGCTCGATTGCGCGACGGCACTGACGACTCAATCGACCGCGTGCACGAGTGCCTGCGGGCCGCTCACGCCGAATGGCTGCGACTGCTTCGGCTGTTGCGCCGTGCCGGGCACGAACACCGCGGTGTGGCTCGGTTCGACCGACGACGAAGGCGCGCCTTCGTGCGACCATTCGCACCTCGACGACCCGACCCGTTGCAAGCCGTGTACTTTGGTCCAAGGCTGTTTGAACCCCTGCGACACGTGCGAGCTTTGCTTCGGCAAGCGCACGTTGCCCGCGAGCTGCGCGAGTTCGACCGCGTGCTCGCCGCCGAGCTGCCCCGCCGGCGTCACGCCGTGCGGCACGAGCTGCTTACCCGATTGTCCGACAGGAGACGCCTGCGTCACTGGATGCTGCGTGGCGGCGCCGGGCTGAGCGCGGTCGCGACGCCGGGCTTCGACGACTCGGAAAAAAAGAGACGGCGCTCATAATTTCGTGCGCGGGCCGCCTCTAACCGACGCGATCCGTTTCGCGGCAATCGCCGATTGGTGGCGCCTTGCGACGAGACCTTGCGAACGGGCGCGACGAAAGGAATTCATGACTTCGAATCGCGTGTGGCTTTTTCCGTTCGTCGTCGTGACGGCGATGGTCGAAATGGGCTGCGGTAGCTCCGATTCTGCGACGTCCCAGACGCGCCCAAAGGGTGCGGACGGGGGCCCGGGCGGCGCGAGCGGCACCGGGGGTGCGTCGATCGGGGGCGACGTATCCACCGGCGGCGCTTCGAAAAAGGACGGCGGTGGTGGCGGTCCCGTCGTCACGCCGACGACTTGCGCGACATACGCCGACTCGTGCACGAGCGACGGCGATTGCTGCTCGAAGTCCTGCGATCCGTCCACGCACCGCTGCGCGTCGAACCTCTCGTCTTGCGGCGCGAGCGGCACGGCGTGCGGCGTATCCACGGATTGCTGCACGCTGAGTTGTGCGGGCGGTCACTGCTCGACCGCGGCATGCGTCTCGGACGGCGCCGCGTGCACGTCGAGCGCGAGCTGCTGCAGCGGCCAATGCGACGCGACCGGAAAGTGCGCGGCGCTCAACACGACGTGCGAGACGTCGGGGAACGCCTGCACGGCCGACAAGGACTGCTGCTCGCACCTCTGCGCGGCGGGGACGTGCCAGCGCGCGTCGTCGTTCTGCGTCCAGAACGGCGACCTCTGCGCGGCGGCCAACGACTGCTGCTCGGGTATTTGCACGATCGGCGCCGGCAAGACGCTCGGGACGTGCGCGCTGCCTCCGACGGGTCCGTCATTCTGTAGCGGAGGCGTCGATGGAACGGCTTGCGGCGCCTGCAACGAGTGCTGCAGCCGTTTGTGTGCGCCTTACGGTCCGTCGGGAGTCTTGGTGTGTCAGCCCGCGAGTGGCTGTCACGTCGACGGCGATCTCTGCCGTCAGACCAGCGATTGTTGTGGGGCACCCGGCACGGGATTGCCCGGCGACGGCAACGTCGTCTGCGACAAGGCCGCCGGTGCTGCCGTCGGGATCTGCCGCAATCCGATGAGCTGCGACCCCGAAGGCGACGTGTGCCATTTCAAAAACTACGCGTGCAGTAACTCGTCCGCGAGAAACGACTGCTGCGGCGGCGTGGGCAACTCCGGGGTCTGCCAGTTGGACGCGCTCGGCGTCCCGCGATGTTACGGGCTCGGCACCGAGTGCCGTCACTCCGGAGACACCTGCGCGTCGGCGGCGGACTGCTGCGACGCTCTGCCGTGCATTCCCGACGCGAGCGGCAGCCTCCGGTGTTTCACTCCGCCCGACGGCGGCGCTCGCTGCGTCGAACCCGGGGGCGGCTGCACCATCAACGGCGATTGCTGTCGGGGTTCGAGCTGCGTGACGACGATCGGCTCCACGCAAGGGACGTGCACGGTGCCGCCTCCGCCGCCCGGCTCGGGCGGGGCGAGCGGGTCGGGCGGAGCGGCGGGTTCCGGCGGGACGCCCCAGTGCGCGCTGTACGGTCAGAGTTGCACGCTGAGCTCCGACTGCTGCGGCGGCGTGGCCTGTTTCCAGGGGAGCTGCGTGTATCCCATCAATTGAGGCCGGGGGGGGACGGCCGTTCGAAAGTGGCTTGCGCAGATGATTAACCTTAGTTAACATTTGCCGCATGTCGACCAAGGCTCCGGCGCGTGTGCGCTCCGCGCCGACGATCGCGGAAGCGCACGCGGCGATCGAGGTCCTGTCGCGGCTCGCCGAGCTCTACCAAGAGCGGCGCGAACAACTCGCCGAGAGCGTGGACCTCACCGATCAGCAGTGGGGCGTGCTCGAAGAGATCGCCACCGAGCACTTCATGCCGAGCCTCTTCGCGCGACGGAGGGAAAGCTCGGCCGCCGCGGTCTCGAAGATCTTGCGGCAGCTCACGGACAAGGGGCTCGTCGTCGCCGCCATCGCGAAGGACGACGCTCGGCAGCGCAAGTACTCGCTCACCGCGAAGGCCCTCCGCGTGATGGAGCGACTTCGCGCAGGCCGCGAGCACGCAATTCGCGAAGTGTGGCTCGAACTCGACGGGCAGGGCATGCGAGGATTCACGGATTTCGGAGGCCGCTTGATCGAGCGGCTCGAACGCTACGCGGCCAGCGGCGCGAGCGAGAAGGACAAGGAGTAAGGATCATGGGCAAGACGCTTTATGAGAAGGTGTTCGATCGTCACACCGTGACGAAGCTGCCGTCGGGGAACTACCAGCTCCTGATGGGGCTCCATTTGATTCACGAGGTGACGTCGCCGCAGGCGTTCAGCATGCTCACCGATCGTGGGCTCGAGGTGCTGTTCCCCGAGCGCACCTTCGCGACGGTCGATCACATCATTCCGACGACGTCGCAGCTCCGCCCGTTCTCCGACTCGCTCGCCGAAGAAATGATGGTTTTTCTCGAGCGAAACGTGAAAAAGCACGGCATCCGCTTCTTCACGACCGAAAAAGGGGAGCAGGGCATCGTTCACGTCGTGGGGCCGGAAATGGGTCTGACTCAGCCGGGAATGACGATCTGTTGCGGCGATTCGCACACCTCGACGCACGGCGCGTTCGGCGCGCTCGCGTTCGGCATCGGCACCTCGCAGGTGCGCGACGTGCTCGCGACGCAGACGCTGGCGATGGATAAGCTCAAGGTACGGCGCATCGAGGTGAGCGGACGCTTGCGTCCCGGTGTGTACGCGAAGGACGTGGTGCTCCACATCATCGGCAAACTCGGCGTGAACGGCGGCGTCGGTTACGCCTACGAATACGGCGGCGACGTGCTCGACCGCATGACGATGGAAGAGCGCATGACCGTCTGCAACATGAGCATCGAAGGCGGCGCGCGCGCCGGGTACGTGAACCCCGATCGAACGACGTACGACTACTTGAAGGGCCGGAAGTACGCGCCGTCGGGCGACGCGTGGGATCGCGCGGTCGCCGACTGGCAATCGCTCCGCAGCGACCCCGACGCGCGCTACGACGACGTCGTGAACATCCGCGGCGAGGACATCGAGCCGGTGGTCACCTGGGGCATCACGCCCGGGCAATCCATCGGCGTGAACGGCACGGTGCCGACGCCCGACGACGTCTCGGCCGCCGAACGCGAGACGGTGAAAGAGGCGTACCAGTACATGTCGATCGAACCGGGTCAGCAGATCCGCGGCACCAAGGTCGACGTCGCGTTCATCGGCTCGTGCACCAACGGGCGCTTGAGCGACTTCGAAGAGGTGGTGCGCCTGATTCAGGGGAAGGGGTTCAAGGTGAACCAGCGGGTCCGCGCGATGGTCGTCCCTGGATCGCAGAGCGTGCGCCGGCAGATGATCGAACGCGGTTACGACCGCATCTTCACCGACGCGGGGTTCGAGTTCCGCGAAGCGGGGTGCTCGATGTGCCTCGCGATGAACCCCGACAAGTTGAAAGGGCGCGAAGTGTGCGCCTCGTCGTCGAACCGCAACTTCAAGGGACGGCAAGGTTCGCCGAGCGG
>DATBBD010000595.1:0-8843 GCA_036271175.1 Polyangiaceae bacterium
GCTCGAGATGTTCGAGCGGTGAAAAAGCTCCCGAGAGCGCCGCATCGACGACGTCGTCGACGACGAGCAAGCGCCGCCCCGCGGGGTCCGGAGACGTCGCGCTCAGCACGACCGGCTCGGACAAGTACGTCGCATCGAACCCGAGACTGAAGCGATGAACGCCCAGCGTGCGCGTCGAGGGAATGCCGACGAACGGGCTCGGCGACGCCGGGATCCACAGGGTGTCCGCGTCGAAGCACGTCGATTGACGCGTCGCGGGCGTGCAATCGCGCCCGAACGCGCCGCGTGGGCCGAGCACGACGGCGGCCACCGAAAGCCGCACGAGCCACCTTCGCGCATCGAGCATGGACAGCGGCCTCGCACGTTATCACGGTGCGGCTTGCCAATCTCCGCCGGTTCGTGTCAATCCTTCGCGCGCCCGTGATGGTCATCTCGCCCCAAACGCCGCTCGTACTCGGTTCGCGATCGCCGCGGCGCCGCGAGCTGCTCGGGTCGCTCGGGATCCCGTTCGAGAGCATTCCGGGCGACGCCGACGAGACGCGCCGAGTAGGCGAGAGCGCGGCGAATTACCTCGAGCGCGTCGTGCGCGGCAAATTGACCGACGTCACCGAGCGTCTACCGCACCGAGACGGCGTGCCTGCGATCCTCGTCGCCGACACCATCGTCGTGGTCGACGATGATGTGCTCGGCAAACCGGCGGACGTCGCGGAAGCCGAGCAGCTTTTGTCGCGCATCGCCGGGCGGACGCACCTCGTCCACACGCGCTACGCGGTTTCACTCACGCCGGCGCTCTCATCGCCGAAGGTCGAGCGCACCGTCGAGTCGCGCGTCACGCTTCGAAAAGCCAGCGTCGGCGAGCTCGCGCGCTATGCCGCCACCGGCGAGGGACTCGACAAGGCCGGCGCCTACGCGGCTCAAGGGATTGGCGCCTTTCTCGTCGAGCGCATCGAAGGGTCGTTCTCGAACGTCGTGGGGCTCCCGGTGTGCGAGGTGGTCCTCGACTTGCTCGCGACGGGATTGCTCGTCGAGTTTCCCGGCGCGCCGTGAGCGGCGCCCCTCGCGCCGACGAGCCGCGACCGTCCGACGGCTTCGCGATCGCCGGCGTCGCGCTCGCCATGCGGCTCGCCGTCGTCGCCTGGGCGGCGACCCGGTTTCCGCCTGCCGAAGACGGCAAATATTACCAAATCGTCGCGACGCGAATCGCCGAGGGGAAGGGTTACACCTGGCTCTGGCCGGACGGCGTCGTTACCTACGCGGCGCACTATCCCGTCGGTTATCCCGCGGTCCTCGGCGCACTCTACGCCGTGTTCGGCGCGCATCCGCCCCTCGCGATGGTCGCCAACGCCGTCATGGGCGCGCTCGCGGCGCTCGCCGTGCATCGCGTCGCGGCCGCCGGGGCGAATCGTCGGGGTGCGAACGTCGCGGCGCTCGCCATCGCGCTTCACCCCGGGCTCGTGTTCTACACGCCGGCCGTCATGACCGAAGGATTCGCCGCGGCGCTGCTCGCGCTCGCGGCGTGGGCGACCGTCGCGGCGCGTCGTCGCGGTCGCGGTTTCGTGTGGGTCGGTGTCGCGTTCGGCGCGGCGACGCTCGTGCGCCCGCAATCGCTCCTGCTCGCACCGTTCTTCGGTTGGCTCGCGGCGCCGCGAGGAAATCCGCGCGCCGCGCTCGCGCGTGCCGCGGTGGTCACGGCGATCGCCGTCGCGGCGTGCCTGCCATGGACGTTCCGCAATTGCGCCCGCATGCACGCTTGCGTCCTCGTGAGCGCGAACGCGGGGTGGAACTTGTTCATCGGGGCCGCTCCGGGCGCGACGGGTTCCTGGGTGGCGCTCGACCAACTCGGCGTTCCCGCGGAGTGCCGCAACGTCTTCGGCGAAGCCGAAAAGGACGCGTGTTTCGGGCGCGCGGCCGTTCGCGACATCGAGCGCGAGCCCGGGCGCTTCCTTTCGCTCGTGCCGAAAAAACTCGCCGTCACGTTCGACTACGCGGGCGCCGCGGGCTGGTACCTGCATTCGTCGAACCCCGGCGCCTTTTCCGAGAGCGCCAAGGTGACTCTCGGAACGGCAGAGACGATCTGGGAGCGACTCGTCGTGCTGGCGGCGCTCGTTGCAATCGCGCGCTACGACGGACCGCTGGGCAGAGTCCGCAAGGGCGGGGCGGCGGTGGCCGCCGCGTTTCTCTTCATGAAGAGTGCGTGGGTCGCGCACCTCGGGCTCGGGCTCTCGACGGCGCTCCTCGGACGCCGCCTTCGCGACGCGGACCGGCTCCCGGCGAGCCTCGGCGCGGTCACCGTCCTCGGCACGGCCGCGACGCACGCGGTGTTTTTCGGGAGCGGGCGCTATTCGCTGGTCTGTTTTCCCGCGCTCGCGGCGCTCGCCGGCACGGTTTTGACAGGGTCGAAGGTGCCGGGGGATAATGGCGAGTCGTCCCCGCGCTGAAGGAGTCGTTCATGCCGCTCATCGAGACCGAAGAGGCTGCCCGTCGCTTAGCCCGTGCCATCGCCAGCGATCTGTCGCTCTACAACGAGGAAAAGATCGTCCGCGGCATCGAGCACGACAACCTCTTCGAGGAGCTCACCGAGGAAATCGAAGAGGGGCGCGCGCTCTACAAGAGTCGCGTCGCGCCGCAGCTCTATCAGCGTAACTTCTACGACCGCGCGCTCGTCGACATTTTGGTCAGGTCGAAAGCGCACATCAAGAGCAGGCTCTGGTAGCTAGCGCGCTCCGTTTCGTCATCGACGACGACCCCCAGCGTGACCCCGAGCGAGTCGACAAGGTCGTCGTGGGGCTTCTCGACGGCGTGTCGCGCGCGACGGTGCAGCGCTGGATCCGCGAGGGCAGGGTGCGCGTGAACGGCGAGCCTTGTCGCCCGAGCGACGACGTACGCCCCGGCTCGGTCGTCGAAGTCGAACCCGGCGCACCGTTGCCGAGCACGGTCGATCCCGATGAGGCCGTGCCGTTCGGCGTGCTCTACGAAGACGAGCACCTCGTCGTGGTGAACAAGCCGGCGGGTGTCGTCGTGCACCCGGGGCGCGGCAATTGGGAGCACACGTTGGTCGCCGGGCTCCTATCGCGACCTGGTTTCGAGCGCGCGCCGTTCGACGATCGCGACCCCATGGGGCCGCTCCGGCCCGGGATCGTGCACCGCATCGACAAGAATACGAGCGGCGTCCTCGTCGTCGCGAAGAAAGCAGCGGCGCGCGAACATCTGAAGAGCCAGCTGGCCGCGCACACCGTGGAGCGCGTCTATCGCGCCATCTCGCTCGGCGTGCCGAAGGCCGGGCGCATCGAGACGCTCTACGGCCGCAATCGGTCGTCGCGGCTTCGCTTCACCACCAAGGTGCGCGAGGGTCGCACGGCGATCACTCACGTCGCGGTCGACGAAGTACTCGCCGAGCGCGGCGCCGCGCTGGTCCGATGCCGGCTCGAAACGGGGCGCACTCACCAGATCCGCGTGCACTTGGCGGAGTGCGCCGGCGCGCCCGTCTTCGCCGACGCCCTGTACGGCAAGAAGCCCCCGACACCCGAGCTCCGCGCGGTCGCAGACGCTCTCGGACGGCAAGCGCTTCACGCCGCGGTGCTGGGTTTCGTGCACCCCGCGACGGGTGAACCGCTGCGCTTCGAGGCCGAGCTGCCGAACGACATGACGCGCGCGCTCGAAGCGCTTCGCGCTCTCTAGCTACCCCGGCTCGTGACCGCGGAGCTTCGGGTACTTGGTGCGCAACACCGCCAGCGACGCGAAGCCGACCGCGACGGCCCACCAGAGCGTCGCGAAGCGGACGAGGATCATGCTCGCCGTCGCGGCGCCGACGGGAACGCCGCCGAGGTGCACGAGCTGCTCGCGCAGCATGCCCTCGACGATGCCGAGGCCGCCGGGAACCGGGATGAGCGCGCCGGCGAGCGACGCGGTCTCATAGAAGAACACGGAGAGCAGGTACGGCGCGTGCGCGCCGAAGCCGAGCAAGATGATCCAGAGCGCGGTTCCCTCGCAGGCCCACGCGAGGATCGAGAGCATGAGCGGCCAGATGAACGCCGAGAAGCCCGTGAGGAGGCGCAAGCTCTCGACGGCTTCGCGGAGCTTCGGCCCGAAGCGGCCGAGCTTCGGATGCGTGTCGACCCAGTCCATCAAGAGCCGCGACGGGTGCTCCCAGACGATGCTGACGATCGCGACCGAGACGACCGCAGCGCCGGCTGCGGCCCAGTGGAGGCCCGACGCGAACCCGACGCTGCCGAGCAGGATCAAGACGACGACGCCGATGAGATCCGAGAGGCGTTCGACGAGCACGACCGGCGCCGTTTTCGCGACGGGCACGCCGTGCGTGACGTTGAGGACGGCGCTCTTGAACACCTCGCCGACCTTGCCGGGCGTGATGGTGAGCACGAAGCCCGAAAGAAAGACGAGCGCACTGTCGCGCTTCGAGACGCCGCGGATCCCGAGGAGGCCGAGGTAATAGTCCCAGCGCATGAACCGGAACACGTAGTTCAAGCTCGCGAGCGACACCGCGGCGAAGAACGTGATCCAGTGGAACGTCGCGAGGCTCTGTCCGATCGTGTGGAAGCCCGTGTAGGCGGCGACACCGAGGTAGACCGCGACTCCGAGCAGGAGCGCGGTCACGAACCGTCGCATGGCGGTGCTCATCGTTTGGTCCGAACGAAGCGACGTATCACGTAGGCGAGGGCGCCGAGAAGGAGTGCAGCGCCGAGCGATGCGACGACCCACGCGGGTGCGGAGTATTTGCCGCGTGCGAGGCCCGGCGGCGGTCGTTCGACCAGCACGTGGCCGGGTTCGCTCTCCCCGATGCGCCCGTGGCTCGCGGACATTGCCACGCCGCCCTTACACGTCCCCGTGCCTCGCGGCCACGGGTTTCTTCGCGTGAGGCTTGCTCCCTGTGCTCGGCATCTGGTGCTAGGCTCGCCCCAAGCCCCGGCGGTCCGCGCGGCACCGGGCTCGATGCCTCAGTGACCGCCCCCCTTTTGGAACCCGTACCCCGGCCTTTCGAGCTGCTCGAACGATGCGCCGCCGCCTGCGCGCGGCTCAAGTCGGAGGTGCGCCAGGTCGTCGTCGGTCAAGACGAAGTCGTCGACGCGATGCTCGTCACGCTCCTGGCGCGCGGCCACGCGCTGCTCGTCGGAGTTCCCGGGCTTGCCAAGACGTTACTCGTTTCCACCGTCGCCGACGCGCTCGGGTTGTCGTTCGGGCGCGTGCAGTTCACGCCGGATTTGCTCCCCGCCGACATTACGGGCACCGACGTCTTGAACGAAGTCGAGGTCGGTTCCTCGGTGCGGCGCGAGCTCCGCTTCATGCAGGGGCCCATCTTCAAGAATCTCGTGCTCGCGGATGAGATCAATCGCACGCCTCCGAAGACGCAAGCGGCGCTCCTTCAAGCGATGCAGGAGCGATGCGTCACCGTCGGCGGAAGCACGCACGCGCTGCCCGATCCGTTCCAGGTCTTCGCGACGCGAAATCCGATCGAGCAGGAGGGCACCTATCCGCTCCCCGAAGCGCAGCTCGACCGCTTTTTGCTCGAGATCCACGTCGATTACCCCTCGGAGTCGGAAGAGCGCGAAATCGCGCGGCGCACGACGTCGGGTCGCGGAACCCGGCTATCTCCCGTCGTGGCCCTCGACGAGCTGCGCGCGTTCGGCGACCTCGTTCCGCGGATCCCGATCACCGACGAAGCCGTCGAACTCGCCGTGAAGCTCGCGCGCTTGTCGCGGCCGACCTCCGAAGATGCGCCGGAAGAAGTGAGGCGTTATGTCCGTTTCGGCGCGGGACCTCGCGGCAGTCAAGCGCTGGTGCTCGCCGCGAAAGCACGCGCCGCGTCGCGCGGCGAAGCCGCCGCCGACATCGACGACGTGGCAGCGACGATTCTTCCCGCGCTACGGCACCGCATCGTGCTCGGTTACCGCGCAGAGGCCGACGCAGTGAGAGACGCGGACGTCGTGCGCGCCGTCCGCCAGAAAGCCGGCGTCTGAGCTAGGCTCTGTGCACCGGGCGGGCAGGGCCCCGGAGACCTTTGAAATGGACCGCGATACTTTGAAGCGCGAGCTCAAGGAGCTCATCGTGCGTGAGCTCGATCTTCGGGACCGTACCGAGGCGGACATCGTCGACGACGCACCGCTCTTCGGGGAAGGGCTCGGCCTCGACTCGCTCGACGCGCTTCAGCTCGCCGTGGCCGTCGAAGAGCGCTTCGGCATCACGATCCCCGAAGACGAGAGCGCCCGCGCCATTTTCGCTTCCGTATCTTCGCTTGCCGACCACATCCTCGGCGCCCGCTCGGGTCCATGAACGGCGAGCGCATTGCGATCACCGGGGTCGGCATCGTTAGCGCGCTCGCCGTTGGAGCCGCACGCACCTTCGATCGCATGGTGAAGGGCGATCGCGGCTTTTCCGAGATTTCCCTGTTCGACACCACCGGTCAGCGCACGGCGCTCGCCGGCGAGGTCCGCGGGTTCGTGGTCGGCGAAGCCGTCGAGGGTCGGGACCCGTCGCGCTGGTCGCGGTCCGACGCGCTCGCGCTCGTCGCGGCTCGTGAAGCGCTGGCTTCGGCGGGTCTCGACGAAACGCCGCGCTCGCTCGGGCTCGCCGTCGGAGTGACGACGGGCGGCATGCTCGAGGCCGAACCCTGGCTCGCGACCTTGCCGGAAGCACGGGCGGCTCTTCGCCACGAACGCCGGCTCTTCTCGTATCCGCTCAGCAGCACCGTCGATCGTCTTGCCGAATGGTTCACTCCGGCCCGAACGGCCACGTTGTGCAGCGCGTGCTCGAGCGGCGCCAACGCGATCATCCACGCCGCTGCGTGGCTCCGATCGGGCACGGTCGAACGCGTCCTCGCCGGCGGCACCGACGCGCTCTGCCGTCTCACGGTCACCGGATTCAACGCGCTCGGCGCGACGGACACTGCGGCGTGCCGCCCCTTCGACAAATCGCGCGCCGGCCTCACCTTGGGCGAGGGCGCGGCGTTTCTCGTGCTCGAGACGGAATCGGCGGCGCGGCAGCGCGGCGCGCCGGTGCTCGCGTGGTTTTCTGGATGGTCCGCCGGCGCCGAGGCGCATCACATCACGCATCCCGAGCCGTCCGCGCGTCGCCCTGCGGAGCTTCTTCGCGAAGCGATGCGGCGTGCGCGGCTCGAACCCTCCGACGTCGATTACGTCAATGCACACGGTACCGGCACCCTCCCGAACGACGCGGTCGAAACGGCGGCCATCGTCGCGGCGTTCGGTCCCGACGCGGCGCGCGTGCTCGTGTCGTCGTCGAAGGGCCAGATCGGGCACACGCTCGGCGCCGCGGGCGCCGTCGAAGCGGCGATCACCGTCCTCGCCCTCCATCGTCAGATCGTGCCGCCGACGGGCGGGCTCGTCACGCCCGACGAAGCGTGCCGGTTGAATCACGTCGCAGGCCGCGGGCGCCCCGAAGCTCTCCGCGCGGCGGTGTCGAGCTCGTTCGGATTCGGGGGCACCGGTTCGGTCTTGCTCTTCGAGCGCAGCGACGCAGAACCCCGCGCCGGCGCGAACGGCGTAGTCGGCGTCGCAGTGACCGGCGCGGCGAGCGTCGGCGTGCGCGGCCTCCTCGTCGGCGAAGACAACGCGGCCTATCGGGAGCCCGCGACGCAAGCGGCGGAACCTCTCGAGGCGCGCGCGAAAGCGCTCCTCGATCCGGCGCGATCGCGGCGATTCGACGCGCAAACGTCGCTCGTCGCCGCGGGCGCCGACGCCGCGCTCCGCTCCGCCGCGCTCGCTCCGGAGGCCGCGGGTCTCGTCGCGGGAACGGCGTTCGCGAACGTCGAGCGCACGGTCTCCTTCGTGCGAACCCTCGCCGAAAAAGGGCCGCGCCGCGCGCCGCCCGCGGACTTTCCGCACCTCGTGCCATCCGCCGCGTCGGGGAACGCCTCGATCTATCTCGGGATCGCCGGTCCGGTCCTCACGACCAGCGATCGCGACGCGAGCGCCGACGCCGCGCTCTCCATCGCCTGCGACTGGGTGGCGGCCGGCTTCGCCGACGCCGTGGTCGCCGGAAGTGCGGAGCCCCTCGATGGCTACGTCCGTGACGTGCTCGGTCCGGTTTGTGGGGGCGCCCGAAGCGCCGCGCGCGGCGAAGGTTCGTCGTGGGTCGTCCTCGAATCCACCGATGCGCCCCTCCGCCCCGGCATGAAACGACTCGCCCTGGTGCGCGAGCGGATCCAGTCGTCGCTCGCCGAGCTCGACCGCGTCTCGATCGCCAAGCCGGCGCGTGCCGAGCGCGCGCTCGTGCTCCGTCAGTGGGACGCGCCGCAAATCGACTGGTTTCTCGCCCGCTCCGACTGGCAATCCGTGTCGCGCCTGGCGATGACCGAGCGCGCGGGCGCTCACGACGGCGTCGGAGGCTTCGCGTGGGCGACGGCCGCCGCGCTGCTCTCGTCGGGGAACATCGACGAGGCGCTCATCGTGGGCGGCAACACGGAGCGGGTGTACGTGACGCGGCTCGTGAGGCCCGAGTGAAACCGGTCGCCGTCGTGGCCGTCGCGGCGGAGTCCGCGCTCGGCAGCGACCGCGCGGCGCATTCGGTGGGCGCCGTCGGAGAAGTTCCGACCACTGCGATTGTCGAAGACGAGCCGTTGCGCGCCGCGGGGCTCGTGAAGCCGCGGGTCGCGCGCGCGAAAGTTCCGCTCGATCGAGCGGTCGAGCCTGCCGAATCGCTTTTACGACGCGTGCTCGAATCGATCGCGCGTGCACTGGACCACGAGCTCGCGAATTGGCGTGAACGGCGGGTCGGGGTGTGTCTCGGCACGTCGTCGGGCGCGATGGGCTCGCTCACCCGAGCGCTGTCGCTCCGGGCGGCCGGCGAACCCCTGTCGCAGCCCTTGG
>DATBBD010000596.1:0-3081 GCA_036271175.1 Polyangiaceae bacterium
GTAGAGGTACCCCTCCTGTTGAAACACGCAGATCCGGTTGCCGCCGTCGTGCTTGGCCTGCCGAAGCGCGGTGTCGGCGGCGCGAAGGAGTGCGTCCTTGCTCCGCACGTCGCGCGACGGATAGAGCGCCACGCCGATCGAGATCGTTGCGCGGCGGCGTTTCGGCCCGTCTCCGGACCAGATGCGATCCGCGACTCCCGCGTACAACCGCTCGGCCACGGTGACCGAACCGGCGAAGTGGGTGCTCGGCAGTGCGATCAGGAATTCATCGCCGCCGAAGCGAGCAACGACGTCGATTTCGCGCACCGCGCGGCGCACCGCATCGGCAACCGCGACGATCACGCGGTCGCCTTCCTCGCGACCCGACGCATCGTTGTGGTCGGCGAGTCGATCGATGTCGATCACCATGCACGCAAGCGGCTCGTGGTACCGCTCCGCGCGCTTGAACTCCTCGTTCAGGCGCCGGTGCAGGTAGCGATAGTTGTAGAGGCCCGTAAGCTCGTCGTGGAGACTCAGCTGCTCGAGTCGGCTCCGAACCCGATTCACGTGGTCGTGGAGCTTTTTGATTCGAAGCATCGCTTCGATGCGTGCGACGAGCTCTTGCTGATCGAACGGCTTCGCGACGTAGTCGTCAGCGCCGATCTTCAGTCCTTCGACGCGGCTCGCCGCGTCGGCCCGCACCGTCAAGATGACGACTGGTAGGAACGAGTCGCGCTGCATGCTCTTCAAGAGCCGGCAGGTCTCGAGCCCGCTCATTTTCGGCATGAGCACGTCGAGGAGCACCAGGTCGACGCCACCTTGCGCGACGCGCTCGATCGCGAGCTGCCCGTTTTCAACGGTTTCCACGGTGTACCCGCGCTCGCGAAGCACCGCGCTCGTACGCTCCCGCGTGAGTCGATCGTCTTCGGCGAGCACGATGGTGGACCCCGCCACCGAGTCGTCTGCCAAGGATCCAGAAGCCGGTGGACTGCTCTCTCGCGGTTCGGGTAGGGACACGGAACCTCAAAGGTACCCCAACACGCGTCCTCTTCCTACAGTCTCATGAGCGCGTGTATCACCACACCGCACCACATCTGGCTTGTCGCTCGCGCTCGCGGCTCGCGGCGCGGCGCACGCCACAGTCGAGGCTTCGCGGGTTCGGCGTGAGCGCAACGTCTCGATCACTCACTCTCACTCGCGCGCCCGCGGGGGCATGAGATCGAGGATGAGCCAGGAATCGACGCCGCTTCGACCGAGTCGGTGACCGGCCCAAGCGGTGACCGCGAAACAGCCGCACGGGTGCCGATACGTCGCGCTTCCGCGCAGGCCGAGCAACGTGCGATTAGAAGCGTCGTAGTCCGCATCCGCGGTCGTTGCGAGAGCACGCGTCCACGGCATGCCGACGCCGGCGCCGGTCGTCGCGCCCGGGCGGTCGAGCCACGGCACCCACGGCGCGTCCCACCCCGACGCGAACGCGCGCGCGAGCAGCGGCAAAGTGCCAACGCTTTCCGACACTCTGCCGCGCACGAACGGCTCACCTTCCCGGGCGCCGAGCCGCACTTCGGCCACGTCGAGCGCGGCCGGCGCCGTCCCGGTAAGGAGCACGCTTTCGGCGCGCAACGCGGCGAAAGCAAGTCGTCCAGCGGCGCCGAACGCCACCGCCGCGCGCACGTCGTCGCCCTCGCCGACGATCCCCGTGCGCACGGAAGCCGACACCGCGCCGCGCTCGGCGGCGGTCTCGCCGAGCGTCGACCGCAAACCGGCGGCGGCGGTAAAAAAGCCACCGTTTTGCGTCAACGACGGCGCAAGCGACGCCGCCTTCGAGTCGGCCACGCCGAGCGTGCCGCTGACGAACGGAACGATCCAATGCTCGAATGGCAACGACGTTCCGTCCCAGCGCTTGACCAACGGCAAGGACGCTTCCACGTCGACGGCGGCCGTCGCGGTTCCCCCCGTGTCGCGTTCACGAAGCTGCAATGTTGCTCGGCTCTTACCGGCCACCTCGATAGCCAGAGGGCCGACTCGCCCATCGAACGCTAGCTCGCCGTGATGAACGACGAGCGTGTTCGTCGCGCCGGCATTCTCCCGACGGGTCGCGGTGTCGATGTCGGCATCGACGGTGAGCGATCTGCCGAGCGCTGTACCAAAACCGGCATGTGCGCCCGGTCCGTAAGCGTCCACCGAGCCGATAGGGCCGCCGCGGTTCGCATCGGCGAGGAACGACAACCCCGCCGTCGCCGTGCCGTCGGAATACCCCGCGGAAAACCGGGCGCGATCGTCGCGCTGCGCGGCTTCTTCGAGCAATATCGGCCCCCCGAGCGCGCGACGACCCCGGAGCGCGTCGACGCTCCACGTCACTGCGCCGAACGGTTCCGGACTGAGTGCCCCCCTCAAATCGGCAGCGAGCAAGCTTTGGTGGAAATAGTCCCAGCGGATCGACGAGGTCGTGCGCGGCGTGGCGAGCCGCGCGTCGGCTTCGACTCCGCCTTTTACGTATCCGCCGAGACCGACGTCGAGCGCGTCCGGGCCGAGCGGCACGTGCACGCCGGAACCCAGAAAAAATCCGTCCGAACCACGAATCGCGACGCGAAGCGGGAGCACGCCGAGGCGCTGGGGTGAGCGGATCCACAAATAGGGCAGCCAGAGGATCGGCGCGCCGCCGAAACGTAACGTTGGACCCGTGAGGAGCAGATCCGTCGGAGGCGCCACGAGAGCGCGCCGAAATCCGAACGTGAAGAGAGGGTTGGCGCAGGGGCAAAACGCAACGCGACCCTCCCCTTCGACGAGCACGCCGAGCGGCCCGCGCGTCATCACCAAGTGGTCGCTCGCGAGCCAGTACCGGTCGACGGTGATGCCGACGTGACCGTCGAGCTCGAGTCGCGAGAGCTTCGGATCCAGCTCCAATCGATCGGCGTGAAACACGACGCGGGGCGCACCGCTGAGGTCCGCGGTGTCGTCTTTTATTTTAGGGGACACGCGGTCATCGAGCGCCGCCGCGGGATCGGCTCGCGCCGACCTTGGCGTAACGACCGACGCGAGCACCACGCCGAACGCGACCAGAAGCGCCGAGCGGCGTGTTGAAAATCGCCGAGCCTCGCGCGG
>DATBBD010000597.1:0-13905 GCA_036271175.1 Polyangiaceae bacterium
GTTGGCCACATTTACGGATTTCTCGGGCCAAACGGCGCCGGCAAGACCACGACGATCAAGATGCTGACGGGGCTCATCGCGCCGACCAGCGGGCGCGCCACCGTGTTCGGACAACCGGTACCGAGCGCGAAGGCGATGCAACGCGTCGGGTTTTTGCCCGAGAACCCTTACATCTACCCGTACCTCACGCCGCGCGAATTCGTCGAGATGTGCGCTCACCTGTCGGGCCTCGGACGAAGCGCGGCGCGGCGACGCACCGAAGAGGTGCTCGAGCAAGCGAGCGTCCTCTATGCGGCGGATCGACCGGTGCGACGATTGTCGAAGGGCATGTTGCAACGCACCGGCCTCGCCGCGGCGCTGGTGGCAAATCCGGAGCTCCTCATTCTCGACGAACCGATGAGCGGACTCGATCCGGTCGGGCGCAAGGAAGTCCGCGATCTGATCGTCAAGGAACGCGACAACGGGAAGACCATCTTTTTTTCGACGCACATTCTGAGCGACGTGGAGATGCTCTGCGACCACGTCACGATCTTGCGCAAGGGCAGCGTCGTGGTCTCCGGCGAAATCGGTGAGCTGCTCCGGCGCGACGCGCAGCGCTCGGACGTCGTGTTGAAGGGAGCTTCCGACGATTTCGAGCGGTTCTGCGAGGCCACCGGGCATCGGCTTCGTCGCGGCAAGAATCTGCTCACCGTCGAGGTACTGGGCGCCGAGTCGCTCGCGCCGCTGCTCCGGCGAATCGTCGACGACGGCGTCACGCTCGTCGAAGTGGTTCGACGGAGTGAGACGCTCGAGGACCTCTTCGTGCGCGAAGCGATCGCCGAGTCCCGGCAGTGAAAGGCGCCCCGCTCGAAGCGCGGATGGCTTCGCCGGGCTTCTCGCCGGCTGCGCGCGACGTCGAGCCGCTCTTCGCGCTGCTCGGCGGTGACGACGATTCGCTGACGAAGCACGCCGCTCGCGGGCTCTCGCGGCTCGGAAAGGACGGCGCGCGCGAAGCGATGCGTCGCTTCGACGCCGCGACGCCGCCGCTCCGGGGTCGACTTGCGGCGCTCGTCGGTCGCATCGCCGTTCGGGTATCGGATCGGGAGCTCGCGGCGTGGCTCGAAGCGCGCCTCGACGACGCGGACCCGACCACGCGGCGCCGCGCGATCCTCTCCGTGGGCAAGCTCGGCGCCCCCGACGTCTCGAAGAAGCTTCTCGCCGCGTGGGAGAAGGGCGCCTCGTTGCCGGAGCTCCGCACCCTCGCGACCGCGCTCGGCAATGTCGGCGGCGAGGCCGTCATCGCGGCGCTCGCGACGCGGAGCGGGGTCGACCCCGAGCTCGATCGCATCGTGGGCGAGGCGCGGCTCAAGATCGAGCGACGCGTGCTCCGGCGCGAACCGTCGAGCATCGACGCGCGCGTGAGCCCGCGGGAACCCCTCGCCGTGTTGCTTCACGTGCGCGCCGGGCTCGAGCAAATTCTCCTCGACGAGCTCGCCGATCGCACCGCGCGCGTAGCGGGGCGCGGTCGCGTCGAGCTCAAGTGGCGCGGGCCGCTCGAGCGACTCTTTCGCGCCCGGACGTTCTTGCACATCGGGTTTCCGCTTCCGCCCGCGACCGTCGCCGCCGGCGGAGACGACATCGACGCGGTCGCCGACGTGATCGCGGGGACGGACGCCTGGGACGTCCTCTCGGCCTTCACGCGCGGGCCGATCCGTTACCGGCTCGAATGGGCGGACCACGGGCGCCGTCGCTCGGGCACCTTTCGCGTCGCGGAGCGCGTCGGCGAGCGGCGGCCGGCGCTGGTCAACGACTCGACGGACGCGGTGTGGGAATTCGTCGTCAGTGAGCGCGTGGTCGACGGCCATTCACGTCTCTTCGTCGAGCTGTGGCCGCGCGCGCTCGTCGATCCGCGCTTCACGTACCGCCGCGACGTACTGCCGGCATCGTCGCATCCGACGCTCGCTGCGGCGCTCGCGCGGGTCGCGGGGCGGCGCGCCGACGACGTGGTCTGGGATCCGTTCGCCGGTGCGGGAACGGAGCTCATCGAACGCGCGCGGTTCGGCCCGTACGCCGCGCTGCACGGCTCCGACACCGACCCGCGAGCCCTCGCGGCGGCGCGGACGAACTTCGCCGCCGCGGCGATCACCGACGCCCAGTTGTTCGTCGGCGACGCGCGCACGGCGCGGCCCCCCGAAGCACCGTCCTTGGTGCTCACGAATCCGCCATTCGGTCATCGCGTGCTCGAGCGACACGAAATCGAGCCGCTGCTCGTCGCTACGTTGAAGAACATCCGCGACGTGCTCCGTTCGGACGGGCGCGTCGCGTGGGTGTCGCCGTTACCGGACGTCACCGCGCACGTGGCGGAGCGCGCCGGATTTTTCGTCGCGCTCCGACAGAGCGTCGACGTGGGCGGCTTTCCCGCCGAGATCCAGCTACTCCGTGCCGGGCGAGCGACGCCCGAGCGGTCGCGGGGCGGTTCGTCGTCGTGACGACGGCTTGCCCGATGCCCGTCCCTCCACCGTAAGCTGTCTCGCGATGCGCCGGTGGTCCTTCGTGTGGCTCGCGTGCCACGTCGCATGGCTCGGCGCCCTTGCTCCGCGCGACGCGCGCGCGGACGAGCCCTCGCCGCGACCGGCCGAGCTCGTGCGCATCGCGTACGACGCGCCGGCGGATTGTCCGTCGCGTGATGCCTTTCTCGCTCGCGTCCGCTCGCGCGTTGGGACGGCGTGGGAAGCGCCGGCCGACGGCGCGGCGCGCACCGTCCAGGTCACCGTCGTGCGCGAGTTCGGGAACAGCGCGGCGCGCCTCGCGTTCGTCGACGAGAACGGCCGCCCCGTGCATCGCGCGGTGTCGGGCGCGACGTGCGACGAGGTCGTGTCGGCGATCGCGCTGGTGACGGCGCTGGCGATCGAGTCGCGACTCACCGGCGGGTCGGACGCGAACGATGGCGCGGGCGCGGCCCGCGGCGAAGCGCGCGGCGAAGCCGCGGCGCCGACCGAGACGGCGCCGGCGCCCGGTGCGAGTGCAGGTGAGTCGTCGAGTGCCGGCGCGACGAGTCCGAGTGCACCAGCGACGTCGTCCGCTGCGACGTCGAGCGCGGCACCCGCAGCGAGCACGGCCGCAACCGCGGCGCGGTCGACGACGTCCGCGTCGACCAAGGCGCCCCTCCATTCCGAAATCGCCACCGCGGGGAGACCGAGTTCGCATCGCCGGCCGCGGTCGGTGCGGTTCGATGCGGGCGCGGCGTTCGTGCTTGCGACGGGCGCGGCGCCGGAGCTCGCGTGGGGACCGCGCGGGTTCGTGGGATTCGGGTGGGAGAGGGGACCCGAAATCCGGCTCGGCATCGACGCGCTCTATACGGGCACGGTGACGACCGAGGGCCGACCGGCTCACTTCTCCTTGATCGACGGCCGAGTGTCGGGTTGCCCGATCGCGCTGCCATTTGCTCATGTATTTCATGGGCTTCCGTGCGCGGGCGTCGAGGTTGGCGCGCTCCACGCGGAGGGTGAAAAATCGAACCTGGTCGGCGCGACCAGCACGGTGACGCGGCCTTGGGTGGCTCCATTTCTCGCAGCGCGGCTCGAAGCGGGCTTCGGTCCGGTCTTCATCGAGGCCGAAGCCGATCTGCGATTTCCTTTGTATCGGCGCGACTTTGTCTTCGAAACGACAGGGAAGCCTTCGCTCCTCGTTTATGCGGTGCCGCCCGTGGCGTTGGGGGTTTCGGCGGGCGCGGGGGTGAGGTTCTAGTCCCTGGGGGGACCTTGTCCCCCGCGGCGCTCGGGGTCCTGGGGGGCCTTGTCCCCCGCGGCTCGCTGCGCGACCGCTCCCCCTGCCGCCTTCGGCGGGCTCGCTGCGCTCGCGGGACGACGGAGTCGTTGATGCGGGACTGCGGAGGGGTTCGTGCGATGATCCAAGTTCCGCGGATTCACGATTCCGTGATCGGTTTCGGGTCTGCCGGGGATGAAACCAGCAAGTGTCCGCCACCAGCGCCGTCTCCTTGCCGGATCCCGAGCGGCGAGCCTTGCCGCGAGCCGGCGAGCGCGATGCGCGGCTCTTGGCCCTGGTGCGCGACCAATATGCGTTCGTGTGGCGCATCCTTCGCCGGTTCGGATTGTCGCCGAGCGACGCCGACGACGGCGCGCAGCAAGTGTTTCTCGTCGTGTCGCGACGGCTCGGTGACGTCGAGCTGGGAAGCGAGCGCGCGTTTCTCTTTCGCACCGCGATGCACGTCGCCTCGAAGGCGCACCGCACGCGCCGGCGGCGACCGGAAGACGCGGGCGACGTCTGCGATCAGAACGAGTCGAACGCACCGTCGACGGACGAGCTGGTCGATCAACGCCGCGCCCGCGAGCTGCTCGATCGCGTCCTCGACGAAATGGACGTGGATCTGAAAGCGGTGATCGTGCTCTTCGAGATCGAGGGACTCACCATGAGCGAAATCGCGGACGCGCTCGACGTACCGTCGGGGACGGTCGCGTCGCGCTTGCGCCGCGCGCGAGCAGATTTGGAGGCGCGCGTTCTCCGCCATCAGGCGAAGACCGCGGCCGGAGGATTGCGTTCATGAGCGACATGAAGCGTTGGGACGACGAGGGCGCCCCCGAATCGATTCGGCGGCTCTTCGAAGCTGCTCGCGACGAAGAACCGGCGCGCGCCGGCGTCGCGCGCACGATGACCGCGCTCGGTCTCGGCGCCGCCGCCGCGACGAGCGCGTCGCATGCCGCCGCCTCGGGCGCCGGGGCGGCCAAGGTTGCTGCGGCGAGCACGTTCGGGATCGCTATGAAATGGGGCACCGTCGGCGCCGTGTGCGCCGTGGTGGGGGCGCTCGCCGTTCACGAAGGGCGAACGATGCTCGGCGCGAAGAGCGTCGCGGCCGGCCCGAAGCCGTCCGTCGCGACGATGAACGTCGCGCGAGCTGCGGCGATGCATGCGGCGACCACACCGAACGTCGTCATGCCATCCGCTGTCGCCGAGACCGCGGTGGACGCGCCGAGCGAACCCGTCGCGGCGCATGCGGAGACGGCGGCGACGGACGCGGAATCGGCGAAGAGCGGCGCGGGTGCGCTCGCGGGGTCGACGAAGGCCGTCGCCTTGGCGGCCCCGGCGCGCGACGAGTCTGCGAGGTCGGCAAGTGACGCGACGCCGTCTCGGCTCCTCGAAGAAGTGAAGGCCATCGACGGCGCGCGGACGGCATTGTCGTCCGGGGACGCGAACGGCACGCTCGCGGCGCTCGACGGTTATCGCGCGACGTTCCCCGCGGGCCGCTTCAAGCCCGAGGCGCTGTACTTGCGGATGGAAGCGCTGGAGCGCGCCGGCGATCCGGCGGGCGCGCGCGCCGCGGCCCAGCGGCTCCTGGCGGAATTTCCGAATTCGCCGCAAGCCGCGCGCTCGCGGCTCGTCGCTGCCGAGTCGGAATCTGCGGCCGATCCGTCGAAGCACGTGCCAGCGGCCGAGTCGCCTCGCTGAACGCGCCGCGAACGCGCGCACGAGCCGGTAGCGGGGATCCGGGCGAAATCGTGGTAGAGCGTGGTCAGTTCATGGCCGACCCAGAGCACGCGCTCGCCCTCGCATTTCGTCGCGCCTTGGAAGCCGTCTTCGGCGTCGAGTTTGCCGGCGTCGATCCGGCGATCCGCCCCTCGTCGCACGCCGACTACCAGGCCAACGTCGCGCTCGGGTTGAAGGCGCGCCTCGGCAAATCCCCGCGCGAGATCGCGACGGCGCTCGTCGAACGGCTCGACGCGGGTGACCTCGTCGAGAAATTGGAAATTGCCGGCCCCGGTTTCGTGAACGTGACGTTGCGCTCGGCGTACCTGTCGGGCGCGCTCCGCGCCGTCGCGACCGACGCGCGGCTCGGGCTCGTCGCCGTCACGGCGCCGGACACGGTCGTCATCGACTACTCGTCGCCGAACGTCGCGAAAGAGATGCACGTCGGGCACCTTCGCAGCACCATCTTGGGTGACGCGCTCGCCCGCGTGCTCGAGGCGCTCGGACACCGGGTGCTCCGGCAAAATCATCTCGGCGACTGGGGCACGCCGTTCGGGATGCTCATCGAGCACTTGATCGACGTGGGCGAGGACGGCGCCGATCGCTCGATGAGCGAGCTCAACGCGTTCTACCAGGCCGCGCGTAAGAAGTTCGACGGCGAACCTGCCTTCGCCGAGCGTTCGCGCCGCCGCGTGGTGCTCTTGCAAGGAAGCGACGCGGCGACGCTGTCGCTCTGGCAACGACTGGTCGACGCGACCTTGCGCCACGCGACCGAGCTGTACGAAAAGCTCGCGGTCACGCTCGCGAAAGAGCACGTCGCGGGCGAAAGCTCGTACAACGCGCTCCTCGCGGACGTCGTCCTCGAGCTCCAGAACAAAGGGCTCGCGGTCGAAAGTGACGGCGCGCTCTGCGTGTTCCCTCCTGGCTTTGCCGGCCGGGACGGCGCGCCGCTTCCGCTCATCGTCCAGAAGCAAGACGGCGGATACGGCTATGCGACCACCGATCTGGCCTCCATCCGGTACCGGCTCGGCGTGCTGCACGCCACGCGGGTGCTCATCGTAGTGGGCTCGCCCCAGGCGCAACACTTCGCGATGGTGTTCGCGACGGCGAAGCTCGCCGGCTGGCTTGCGCCGCCCGCGCGCGCCGAACACGTCCCCTTCGGCTCGGTGCTCGGCGCCGACGGGAAAATGTTCAAGACGCGCGACGGAGGGTCCGTGCGTCTCATGGACCTCCTCGACGAAGCCGTGGTGCGCGCGCGAAAGGTCGTCGAAGAGAAGAACCCCGAGCTCGACCCCGAGGCGCGCGAGAGCGTCGCGCGCGCCGTGGGCATCGGCGCGGTGAAATACGCCGATCTGTCGAGCGATCGCGTCAAAGACTACGTCTTCGACTTCGACCGGATGCTCGGGTTCGAGGGGAACACCGCGCCGTATTTGCAATATGCGCACGCGCGCATCCGTTCCATTTTCCGGCGCGCCGACGGCGAGCGACCCGACCCCGCGCACATCGCGATCGCCTTGCCGCAAGAGCGACGGCTCGCGCTCGCGCTGCTCCGATTTCCGACGGTCGTCGGACGCGTCGCGGAGTCGCTCGAGCCGCATCAGCTCTGCACGTATCTGTTCGAGGTCGCGACGGCGTTTTCGACGTTCTACGAGGCGTGCCCGGTGCTGAAGGCCGCGACCGACGAGGAGCGCCGTTCGCGCCTCGCGCTCTCGGCTCTCACCGCGCGCATCCTCGAACGCGGTCTCGGCTTGCTCGGCATCGACGCGCCCGAGCGACTCTAAGGCCCTCACACCGAGATCGGGATCAGGATTTTTCCGAGGAACTCGACGACGGCGCGGACTCGGGCGCTTTTTTGTAGATCGGCGTGGATGGCTTGCCAGATCACCCGAGGCTCGGGCGAGGTGTTCGTCGGGATGCGGACGAGCAGCGGGTCGTAACCCGCGACCTTGTCCGGCAAGAGCGCGATGCCGAGGCCGGCCACGGTGGCGGCGTAGATCGAGCTCACGCTGTCCGATCGGAGCGCGATCTGCGCGCCGTCGAGGCGCGTCGCGAACCACTCGTTTTCGACGTTGAACGTGCGCGTGTCGGCGAAGAGCACCGCGTGATGCCCGGCGAGGCTCTCTTCGGCGTTCGCGGGCGCCCCCGAGCGCGCGACGTAGCTCGTGCTCGCGTAGAGCGACAGCGGCACGTGGGCGAGGCGGCGGGTGACGACGTTGTCTTCACGCGGGCGCGAGAGTCGGAGCGCGACGTCCGCTTCCCGGCGCGCGAGGCTCACGGTGCGCGTCGTGCATTCGAGATGCAACGTGATGTCCGGATACGACGCGTGAAACGCCGGTACGTGCGGCGTGATGAAGCGCGTGACGAGCATTTCCGTCGCCGAGACCGCGACGTCGCCCGACGGCCGCTGGTCGGCGCCGAGCACGTTGCGTTCGAGCGCGATGGCTTCCTCGTCCATGCGTTCGGCGTGCGGCAACAGATCGCGTCCCGCGGGAGTGAGCGCGTAGCCGTCCGGCGTGCGATCGAACAGGCGCGCTTGTGTTTCCGTTTCGAGTGCGGCTAGTCGTCGCCCGACCGTCGTCGCGTTGATGCCGAGCGTCGCCGCGGCCCGCGCGAGCGTTCCGCCGCGATGAATCGCGAGAAAATATCGGAGATCGTTCCAATCGAGCATGGCGTCTCAATTCTGCCGGCGTGGACTGCAACCTTGCCGCGTGCGACTGAAAAGGAAAAGCCCCAGAACCATTTCATGGAAGGAACGAACGGCCAGGCTCGCTCTCCGTCTTCCGAACCCGCGTCGCGCGGCGTGGCTTTCGAGCTGCCAGCGGACGACGGCCATCTCCTCGGCGCGACGCGCTATGAACCGGACGCGGGCGCGCGCGGCACGTTGATCGTGCACGGTGCGACGGCTGTTCCCCAGCGATTTTACCGCGCGTTCGCCGAATTTTTCGCCGAGCGCGGCGTTCGCGTCATCACCTACGATTATCGCGGCGTCGGCCGTTCGCGACCGACGTCGTTGCGCGGCTTTCACGCGACGATGACCGAATGGGGGAAGCTCGACGCGCGCGCGGTGCACGAATACGTGCGAAGGCACCACGGCGACGGTCCGCTTGCGATTCTCGGGCACAGCTTCGGCGGCCAACTCATCGGGCTCGTCGACGAAATGGAAGACGCGGACTGCGCCGTCCTCGTCGGCGCTCAGCTCGGTTATTACGGCAATTGGCCGGCCGCGGCTCGCGTGAAGTTCGGGTTCGCGGTGCACGTCGCGATCCCCACGCTCACCGCGGCGTTCGGATATTTGCCGGGCAGGTTCGGGCTCGGCGAAGACTTGCCTCGTGGCGTGGCCGAAGAGTGGGCGGGATGGTGCCGTCATCCGGACTATCTGGCTTCGACGCACCCCGACGCGATCGGGCGCTTCGCGGGGTTCGATCGCCCGACGCTCTTCTACAGTTTCACCGACGACTCGTTCGCGCCGAAGACCGCAGTGAACGGCCTCCTCGGCCGTCTCTCCGCCGCGCCCCTCGAGCACCGGCGTCGCGGACCGCACGACTTCGACGGGACGCCCATCGGGCATTTCGGTTTTTTCCGCCGGAACTTTTCGAACACCTTGTGGCCGGAGTCGCTCGCGTACGTGCTCGACGTGTTCGGCGGGCGCACGCCCGACCGCCGCGACTGCCGCGAGCGCCCATGGGACGTGCAGATGAGCGACGTGCTCGCCGATCTGCGCATGCACGGGCGCTCGTAGCTCCTGGCGTTCGGAAAAGTAGAAAATCGCCGCCGTTTCCGCGGCGCGACACCGCTCGCGGCTCTACGGTATGGTCCCGGCGATGGATTCAGTCGAAACCGTGATCATCGGGGCCGGCATTACCGGCCTCACGACGGCGGCCGCGCTCGGCGATCGAGACTACGTCGTGCTCGAGGCGGACGCGGAGATCGGCGGCTATTGCAAGACGATCCATCGCGACGGGTTCGTCTGGGACTACTCGGGGCACTTCTTCCACTTCAAGCACCCCGAGATCGAAGCGTGGCTCCGCGAGAGGATGAGCGGGCAGCTCATCCTCACCGTCGAGAAAAAGTCGTTCGTGGCGTACGCAGGCGGCCTCGTCGATTTTCCCTTTCAGAAGAACATCCACCAGCTTCCGAAGGACGAGTTCATCGACTGTCTCTACGATTTGTATTTTGCTCGTGCTCCGGCGGAGCTCGTCGGCGGGTCGGCGAAGCGCGACGTGGTCGAGACGAACTTCAAGGAGATGCTCTACGCGCGGTTCGGTCGATCGATCGCCGAGAAGTTTCTCATTCCGTACAACGAGAAGCTCTACGCCTGCGATCTCGTCACGCTCGATCGCGACGCGATGGGTCGGTTCTTTCCGTACGCGGATCTCACCGACGTCATCCGCAACATGAAGGTCGCGGACAACCAGAGCTACAACTCGACGTTCACGTACCCCGAAGGCGGCGCTTTCGAATACGTCAGAGCCATCGAGAGCGCGACGCGGCCGGGCGCGATCTCGTGCGGCGAACCGCTCGTCTCCATCGACGTCGAAGGCCGCGTCGCGCGAACGCCACGCCGCGAAATCCGATTTTCGCGCCTGATTTCGTCGGCGCCGTTCAATCGTCTCTTGAAGCTCGCGGGCGTGCCGCACGAGCCCGCGGTGTTCAGCTGGAACAAGGTGCTGGTGTTCAATCTGGGGTTCGATCGCAAGGGCCCGACCGGAGTGCACTGGATCTACTACCCCGACAAAAAGACGGTATTTTATCGCCTTGGTTTTTATGACAACATTTTCGACACCGACCGGCTGAGCCTGTACGTCGAAATTGGCTTTCCGAAGGACGGCACGGTCGACACCGACGCGCTCCTCGCGCGCGTGCTCGCCGACCTCGAACAGGTCGGAGTGACGAAGGGACACCGGCTCGTCGCGTCGCACTCGGTCGTCATGGATCCGGCTTACGTGCACGTCACTCGTCAGTCGGTCGCCGAACATCAACGGCTCGGCGACCGGCTCCGCTCGCACGGCGTCCACTCGATCGGCCGCTACGGCGGCTGGACCTATTGCTCCATCGAGGACAATATCGTCGAGGCGCGGGCGCTCGTTCAACAGCTCGACGCCGGAGGGTAGGGGCATGCAGAACGAGGGGCTCGGTTCCTGGCTCGCACGGCGAGCGCGGCTCACTCGCGACGCGGTCGCGTTCGTCGATGCCGGCGCGAAGACGGCCGACGGCAAGGCCGTCACGCTCACGTACGACGCGCTTCATCGTCGTGCGATGCGGCTGGCGCGCGGTCTCTTTGCGCTCGGCGTGCTCCCGGGCGACCGCGTCGCGTACCTCGGCCCGAACCACCCGGCATTTCTCGAAACCTGTTTTGCGACGAGCATGCTGGGCGGTGTCTTCGTCCCGTTGAACTACCGCTTGGCGGCGCCCGAGCTCGCACACGTGCTCGCGAACTCCGGTACGACCGTCCTCGTGTTCGCATCGGAGCGCGCGGAGCTGGCTCACGCGGCACTCGAGGTCACGCCGCTGCCGCAAGCCATCGCCGTGCACGGCGGACCCGGCGCCCTCGACTACGAAGCGCTCGTCGCGCGCTCACCCGAAATGCCGTTCGACGAGAACGTCGCGCTCGATGACCCCGCGGTCATCATGTACACGTCCGGCACGACGGGGCGCCCCAAAGGGGCCACGTTGACCCACGCGAACCTCACCTGGAACGCCGTGAACGCGATGATCGATCTGGATCTCACGAGCCGGGACGTGAGCCTCGCGTGCGCGCCGCTCTTTCACTCGGCGACGTTCGGGATGCTCTGTCTTCCGACCCTCGTGAAAGGCGGCACCGTCGTCTCGTTGCCGTCGTTCGAGCTCGACCCGGTGTTCGACGCGATCGCCGAGCACCGGGTGTCGTTCATGTTCGGCGTGCCGACGATGTTTCAGTCGATGGCGCGCTCGCCGCGCTGGGCGGCTGCCGAACTGTCGTCGCTGCGCGTCTTGCTCTGCGGCGGCGCGCCGGTTCCTGAATCGCTCATTCGCGACTACGAGGTGCGCGGGCTCACGTTGTTGCAAGGGTACGGCATGACGGAGGTCGCTCCGGGTGCACTCTTTCTGAACCACCGCGCGGCGCACAAGGTCGGCTCCGCCGGCAAGGCGTCGTTCTTCACCGACGTGCGCCTGGTGCGCCCCGACTTTACCGACGCGAAACCCGGCGAGCCCGGCGAGATCGTCGTGAAAGGCCCGAACGTCATGAAGGGCTATTGGGACGACCCCGGCGCGACCGCCGCGTCGATGAACGACGGCTGGTTTCGTTCGGGCGACGCCGGCGTCGTCGACGACGAAGGGTTCTTCTACATTCGCGATCGGCTGAAGGACGTCATCATTTCCGGTGGCGAGAACGTCTATCCAGCGGAAATCGAGGCGGCGCTCCACGAGCATCCGGCGGTGCACGACTGCGCGGTCATCGGCGTGCCTCACGAGAAATGGGGCGAAGTGGGCAAGGCGATCGTCGTGCTCGCGCCGGGCGCGCGCGTCACGGGCTCCGACCTCCTCGCGTCGCTCGCCGGCAAGATCGGAAAGTACAAGATCCCGGCGTCGGTCGAGTTTGCCGAGTCGTTGCCGCGCACGGGGTCCGGCAAGCTCGACAAGAAGGCGCTCCGCGCGGCGCACGCGATGCACGCGAGGCGTTCATGAGAGGACCCGTGGCAATCGACGCGGGAAGCCTTATGTTCCGCGGATGGACATTCGACGGGCCAAGGATCGCGGTTTCGCCGATCATGGATGGCTGAAGACCTTTCACACCTTCTCCTTCGCTGACTACTACGACCCGAAGCACATGGGTTACCGCGCGCTCCGCGTGATCAACGAAGATCGCGTGAGTCCGGGCAACGGATTCGGCACGCATGCGCATCGCGACATGGAGATCGTTTCGTACGTCATCGAGGGCGAGCTCGAGCACAAGGACAGCCTCGGCACCGGCTCGATCATCCGCCCCGGCGACGTGCAGCGCATGTCGGCGGGCACCGGCGTGAGGCACAGCGAGTACAATCCGTCGAAGGCGAATCCCGTGCATTTCCTGCAGATCTGGATCCTGCCCGACCGCGCGGGACACACGCCGAGCTACGAGCAAAAGGCGTTCACGAAGGACGACAAGGACGGGAAATTCCGACTCGTCGCGTCGCAGGACGGGCGCGACGGTTCGGTGACCTTGCACCAAGACGTCGCCCTTTACGCCGGGTGCTTCGGCGACGGCCAGAGCGCGCGGCACGAGCTCGCGACCGGGCGACATGCGTATGTGCAGGTCGTGCGTGGCACTCTCGACGTGAACGGGCAGCGGCTCGAAGCCGGTGACGGCGCCAGCCTCGACGAGAGCGTTCAGATCGGCGGCGGCAACGCGAGTGAAGTGCTGCTCTTCGACATGGCTTGAGGTCGCGCGAGCCCTTTCAACGGCCGAGGCGTCGATGGCCGGCGCGAGCGGGTGTGGCGGGGTCGCGAACGAGCTCCACCCTGGATTTCGGGGGCCACACGGCGGCTCCGCTCGTCGCGCCCGCGAGCACCACGTCGACGGCGGCTTCCATCAATTCCGGCGGTGTCGTTTGGCCGGCGAAGAGGATGCGCTTGGCGACCGGCGAAAAAATAAGGTCCACGATGAGGTCGACGTTGGTGCCGCCGGGCAATTCGCCACGCGAAATGGCGCGTTCGACGACCTCGCGACGAACGCGCAGATGTTCGGTGCCCATGCGCTGCACGACGAGATCGACGTCGGGGTGCGCGCGCTCGAGCTGGATCATGCGGATGACGCCTCGCCCGATCGGCGACGTGGAACGCGCGACGAGGCCGCGCAAGAGCCAGAGCAGGTCTTCGCGTAGCGAGGTGCTCTCCGGCACTTCGGGCGGTCGCGAGAACTCCTCGATCGCGGCGACGATGAGATCGACCTTTGTAGGCCAACGTCGGTAAATCGTCGTCTTGTTGACGCCCGAAAGCGCCGCGACGTCTTCGACTCGCAACGCCGCGTAGCCGATTCGACCGAGCTCTTCGGCCGTCGTCGTGAGAACTCGCGAAACGATCCGAGCACTTCGCCCGTGGACGCGGCGTCCTTCGGTGCGGCGAGTTTCTCGGGAGCTCTCGGAGGTGGTCATGGCAGTTGCTAAAGCCGGAACGGAACGGCTTAAGTTCGTCCGGCCTCTGGACGATTATGGCAACGGGCAGTTGCCATTACAAGCCCGTGAGCCAATACTGACCGCGTCCAGCGACGACGCATCGCATTCAGGAGCCGTATGACCACCGCCGTAGAACCCGCACTCGAACGAACCGCAGCCACCGAGGTTGCCCCCCAAGAGAAGGCTAAGTCCCGAAGAAATTTGGTGCTCGGAGCGGCTGCAGCCGCCGCGGCGACGGTGGGGTTCGGGTGGTACGTCATGCATCGGGGGCTCGAAAGCACGGACGACGCGCAGACCGACGGGGACGTGATTG
>DATBBD010000598.1:0-4486 GCA_036271175.1 Polyangiaceae bacterium
CTCCGGATCGCGCGAAGCTCGGGCTCGAACCGCCGAGCGGCCACGCCACCATAAAATCCGCGGCCGCCGACGACTCTCTGGTCCAAGAGGAGACGATCACCGAGAGCGCGCCGGACGCCGCCGGAAACGTCTACGTCGCGAGACAGGCGGACGGCGTGGTCCTCGAGCTCGACCGGGAAGCGGCGCGCGCACTCGTGGCGGACGCGTCGCTCGTGCGCGATCGCAAGATCCTCGATTTTCCGATCTCGGACGTGGCCGGCGTGGAAATCGACGGCGAGGTCCACCAGGTGCTCGAGCGCGCCGAATCCGGCGCGCTCACCTTGAAAGCGCCGGCCGGGTTCGGCGCCGACGGCGCCCAGTCGCTCGAGGTGTTCGACGCGCTCCGGACGCTCACCGCGGAGCGCTGGGTCGCCGATCGCGACGACGGCACGTTCGGGCTCGACAAGCCGCGCGTCACGGCGAAGCTCTCGATTCGCAACAAAGGCGCCATCGAAGTACACACCCTGCACATCGGGCGCGCCGTGAGCGCCGGCTACTTCGCGTCGATGGAAGGCGACCCCGGGGTCTTCGTCGTTCCGCGCCTCCTGTTCGACACCCTGAATACGCTGGTGATCGATCGCGGCGCGTTCGTCATGGACCTCTCGGCGACGTCGAAAGTGACGCTCGAGACGCGTGAGCGCAAAGTGGTGCTCGAGAAGCGCGGCGACGAGTTCGTCGAAACCGACCACGGCGAGCCGCTGTCGGGCGACGCGATTCAAAAGATCGTCGACGTGTTGTCGTCGCTGCGCGCCGAGGCAGCGATCGCGATCGGTCCGCCGAAGCCCGACTACGGGCTCGATCGCCCGGTGCTCACGGTGCATATCGACAAAACGCCGGGCATCGCGGGCGCGAAGAACAAGGTGTTCGAGGTGGGCGCCGGCGATTCCTGGCGCGGGCTCAGCATCCACTACGCGCGCGTGGAAGGCGCGGACGCGACCTACGTCATCGCGAGAAGTGCCGTGAACGCCGTGCTCGAGCTTCTTTAAGTCGCTCGTCCCCCGTCACCGCGAGAAGTCGGCTTTTCGTGCCGCGGCACCCGATTTTTGGGGCGTGACGCTCTGCGCCGTCGTGCACCGTACCCGCGCTGCCGATGGAACCTGGGACCCCGGAGAGCTAGCCTGGTCGCCGCGCATCATGAGCGACAAGAAGGGTTCTGGGCTCGACATCTTCGACTCTCTCACGAAGAAAGATTCGATCATGCCGGCTGCCCCCGCAGTGGTGGCGCGCTCGTCCGGATCGAAAGCACCGCCGCCGCCGCCGAGTCGAAGTCGACCGTCGTCGAGCGAGGCGCTCGCGCCTGCCCCGAGCCTCGCGAGTCTTGCTGCACCGATCGGCCGAGCGAGCACGGCGCCGCCGCCACCACCGAGTCGCCGGCCTCCGCCGAGTATCCGTCCGCCGTCGGCACCCGAACGCGCCGTGCCCCCGCCGAGTCTCCGTCCGCCATCCGCGCCGGAACGCGCCGCGCTCCCGCCGATCAACGGACCCGTGAGCGCGCCTCCACCCACCGAAAGCGCGCCCGCCGGGTTCGGCATGCCGTCGCCGACTCCGTCGGTGCGACCCCCGTCGCGCTCGCTCCCACCACCGGCTCCGCCCGTGCCGCGACCGCCGGGATCGCTCCGCGCCTACTCGGGCGACGCCGAAGACGACGCGCCCACGCATTTGTACGCCCCCGCGTCGGTGCCGCCTCCGCGGACGCAGCCCCGCGCAGAGCGCCCCTTTTCTCCTGCTTTTCAGCCGACTCCGGCGTTCAGCGATGCGGGACGCGGAACCGGCGCCGGAAAATTCCTCGCGGCCGGCGTCGCGCTCGCCGTCGTCGGTTTCGCGATTTGGTACGTCTTCTTCGGTCGCACCGGCGCGCTGACCGTCACGGTCGCCGGAAGCGGCGGTCAACCCGTCGACAACATCCAGATCCTCGTCGACGGCGCGCCAGTTTGTGACAAATCACCTTGTCAGATGCCGGGATTGTCGTCCGGCGTGCACCTGCTCCGCGTCAGCGCCAAGGGTTACCAAGAGACCGCCGATCAAGCCGTCTCGATCGGCGCGGGTGAACAAGCGACGTCGAACATCACCCTGTCGCCCGCCGGCATGGGTACCGGAGTCCGCGTCTCCGCGCTCGGGTCGGGCTTGAAGCTCTACGTCGACGGCCAGGAGGTCGGCGAGCTCCCGGAGACGGTGAAGAACCTCACGCCCGGAGATCACGACATCCGCGTCGCGGGGAGCGATCGCTACGAGACGTACGAAGAGCACCTCAAGCTCGACGACGGAGAGATGCGCTCGATCGGGCCGCTCAAGCTTCGGGTGTTGAAGGGGCTCGCGACGTTCAAGGCGGGGCCGGGCGCGGACGGCGCTCACGTGCTCCTCGATGGGCGGCTCGTGCCGGAGCTTCCGGCCACCATCGAAGTTCCGGCCGGCAAGCAGCTCACGTTGCTCGCCAGCAAGACGGGATACGAGACGTACCGCCGCATGGTGAATTTCGACGACGGCGTTGCAGAAAAGACCTTCGAGATCACGATGGTCGAGTCGACGACCGAAACCGACACTTCGGCGCCGCCCGTCGAAGAAAAGTCGCACTCGAGCACCAGGTCGAGCCGGGCTGCCCCGAAAGTGGCGTCCACGCAGTCCACGACCGAGACGAGCGCGAAGCAGGGCAAGGCCGTGCTCAATATGAACTCGATCCCCGTCTCCAACGTGATCTTGAATGGGCGCCCGCTCGGGCCCACCCCCAAAATCGGCGTGCGCGTCGATCCGGGTCCCCAAACGGTGGTGTTCGTTCACCCGCAGCTGGGTCGCAAAGTGATGAGCGCGACGGTCACTGCGGGCGAGACGAAGACGTTCATGGCACGGCTTCAATAGCCGTCGGGCAGCGCTCAGTTCAGCTCGGACCGACGCCTCGAGGGACGCTTCCAAATGGCGTCCCAGTTCCTGCGATAGTTCGGAGACGCAACCTTGGCGGGCCCCGCGGTCAGTCGCGGCGCAGCAGGAGGTGTACTTTTTTGCGGAGCGGCGTCTTCTCCAGACGGCACACTCGCCGTCGGATCGTCCGCGCGAAACTGAGTTTCGGCCTCGAAGATCAGCGGGCACTCAGCGGTCGGGCGCAGCTTCACGACCTCGCCGGAGTGGATCGGCTTGCCGTGCTCGAGTGGGCGCAGAGTTCCGAACTCGAGACGTTCTTGTCGAGCCCGAATGACGTTCACGCCGGCCCCGTCTTCCGTGCGGCCATGCACGAGCACGAGATCCTTGGCCTTCTTCGACACGCCCGATCCGTAGCACAGTTTGACCGGTCGGGCGGATCCGCTGCGCGGCGCATTTCCTCGCCGCGAATCACGTCTGCGACACGACGCACGAAGCAACTCGCCACGCCGTGCGTCGAAATGTCGCAATGACTCGAGGCTCGAACGAGGGCTGCGGCGGCACCATCTATTGCGACCTAACAGGTGGCTCGACTCGACAATCGGACGCGCCAGCCGTAGGCGGCGTAGTTCCTGCATCGTCTTCATCGCGGGCTGCCGCGAATGCGGCCAGTCAATCAGTCAGAGATGAGACGAACGTGTCCGGCCAAGCCGAAACAAAAGCCCTCGACCCCCGCCGGCGGTACAGCATCGGCGAGGTAGTCGGTGAGAAGTACTTGCTCGAGCAGATGCTCGGCGAGGGCGGCATGGGCACCGTTTGGGTCGCACGAAACATGCGGCTCGGCTCCAAGGTCGCGCTGAAGTTCATCCGGCCGGAGGTGCGCGTGGCCGACGCGGACGAGCGGCTCCTCGACGAAGCGCGAGCTCAAGCTCTGCTCGAGCATGCCGCCATCGCCAAAGTGTTCGACTTCGGGTGCACGAGCGAAGGCGCGCCGTTCATCGTCATGGAATTGCTCGAGGGACGGAGCCTCGCCGAGGTGCTCGCCGAACGGCGTCAAATCGCCTGCACGGTGGCGTGCCAGATCCTCCTGCCGGTCATCGACGCGCTCGTGTACGCGCACGAGAGCGGCGTCGTGCACCGCGACCTGAAGCCGGAGAATATTTTCCTCTCACACGACGGAAAGCGAACCCACCCGAAGCTCGTCGACTTCGGCGTCGCGAAACTCGAGAAACGGCTCGCCGGCTCTCGCAGCACCACCGAAGAGGGCACCGTGTTCGGAAGCCCGGCGTACATGGCGCCGGAGCAAGCGCGGGGCTGTGCCGACGCGGACTACCGCGTCGATATTTGGGCGATCTGCGTCGTGATGTTCGAGGCGGTCACCGGCGAGTTCGCGTTTCAAGGCAACGACTATCCGGCGCTGCTCCGCGCCGTCGTCGAGGACGATATTGCTCCTTCGCCGGAGCTCGTCGCTGCGTTCCCCGGTCTTTTCCGAATCATCCGGCGCGGGCTCGAAAAGGACAGAGAGCTCCGTTGGCAGTCGATGCGAGACCTCGGCCAAGCGCTGGCGGCGTGGCTACTCGACCAGCACGTGACGACC
>DATBBD010000599.1:0-2589 GCA_036271175.1 Polyangiaceae bacterium
GTACCGGCGCACGACGACGTCGATCTCCTCGATGGTCTGCTTCGTCCGCGTGAGATCGGCGGTCGATGCGTGCGCCACGATCTGCCACATCAAGTGAGTCCCTTCGAAGAATTGACGCGCACTCCGCTGGATCCTGAGGAGATCGACCTGATGCTTGCAGCGCGCCGCCTCGCGCGCGTCGCCGCGCCAGAGGTGATAGAGCATGCGGATCTGAACCGCGTTCACTTGATAGAGCGGTTCGGCTTCGATCTGCGCGGCCCAGGCGAGGCTCGACTCGAGCCCCATGCCGGCTTCCATCATGCCGAGGCCGCCCATCAACGCGAACCGCATGTTGATGAGATGGGAATCGTCGAGGCCGGCGCGATCAGGGTCGTTGGTGCGCGTCAGGATCTTCGCGTAGATTGCCTGCGCTTCCTCCGTGCGTCCGGTCATTCGCGCGATCATCCCGGCCACGAGCTGTTCGATGACGCCGAGCGCCGGCGAGAGCGGTACGAACCCCGCGAGCGACGGCAATCGACGGCTCTCCGAGACGTCGAGCGCCGAGGTCAGCACCGCCGACACCTGGATCAACGTCCGTGCGAGCTGCCGGATCGCGATCGCGGGGTCGAGCACCCGATCGTGCTCGGGGCGCGACTCGAACCGAGCTCGAGCTTTGCCGAGCGCCGTCATGAGTCGCGTGCCGGCGTCGAGGCCTTCTAGCTCCACCCAATCGGCGAGTCCGCTCTCCTCGGACAGCTGAGCGATGAGCGCGGCGCGGTGGACCTTGTCGGAGGTGCCCCCCACCGAACACAGCGCGACCAGACGGCTCTGCAGCACATAGGCCTCCTTCCGCGGGCGCGCGAGCGCCGTGCAGAGCTGGATGGCCTCGTCATACGTTTCGAACCAGTTGCTCGGCAATGATTGAACGAACCGCGAGAAGTCGTCCGCGCTCCGACGTAGACCGTCTTCGAGCGCCTCTGCTTGCTTCGCCAGCACTTCGACACCTTTCGCGAGCTCGCCTCCGCGAATGAAGTGCTGTCCCGCGCGAAATTGGTCGCTCTCGCGGCCCTCGCAGAGGGCGGCAATCCGGAGGTGGAGCAATCGTCGCCGCTCGTCGTCGAATCGGGGTTCGAGGATCGACGCCCACGTCCGTTGCGAGAGCTCGTAGTAGTTGCCGGCGTGTCGGAAGATTTCCGCACGAACCAGCTCGTCCAGGCTCTCGGTCAAGATCCGGGTCTGACCGTGTCCCGTGAGGACGAGGCATTCCTCGAAGGTGACCGCGAGACCGGCGGACAACGCGACGGCGCCCGCGAGCTCGAGCGCGGCAGTCGATAGTCCCTGCACCCGCGCGTCGAGCGCTTGCGACATGCTGGTAGGCAGGTCCGCGGGATCGAACCGTTCGGGCAACGTCCATTCGCCGCCCTGGTAACGGACGACGCCGCGTTCGAGGAGGTGTTGCGCGAGGCGCATCGTGTCGCGCGGGTTACCGGCGGACACCTCGAAGAGATGGGCGGCGACCAGGCCGAGGTTCGGCACGTCGCCGAACACGGACGCCAGGAGCTTCTCGGTATTTTGCCGTCCGAGCGGACCGAGCGTGATCGGCGTCGCGCTGTCGGCGAGGAGCTTCATCGCCGGCACGGACGTCGTGGGCGCGCCGCTCTCGGCCGTCACGATGACGCTGATCGCGTTCTGGCCGAGGCCCTGACCGAGCAGCGCGACGAAGGCCAGCGACGGTTCGTCGATCCGATGTGCGTCGTCGACCACGACGACCAGCGGACGCTGCCGGGCAATTTCGACGAGCCACTCGCGCAGCGCGGGCTGGAGCTCGGCGCGCTTGTGCTCGGCGTTCGCGAACGACTTGGGCTCCGTGCTCGCGCCGTGACGGAGTAGCTCTGGCGCGACGTGGCCCAGGACGTCGAGCTTCGACCCGGCTGCGTCGAGCGCGACCGACGGCATCGACGCAACGACGGCCCGGGCGAGCGCGCTCGCGACGCCGAAATCTCCGGAGAGTGCATCGTCGGCGTCGGCGCGAAGAACAGTGGCGCCGTCGAGCTTCGCGTCCAGCACGCAAGCGTCGAGAAACCGAGATCGACCGACGCCCGAGCCGCCCTTCACGAGGAGCGCGCCACCGCGTCCTTTGAGCGCCCGTTCGTTTCGCCGTCGTGCCAGCGCAATGTCGTCTTCTCGCCCCACGAGCACGGGGGTGACGAGATACGCCTGCGCGACGAGCCCCTGCTCGCCTTGCGCTCCGCCGTCGATGGCCGCGAGTCTCGCGAGCACTTCCGCCGCGCTCTCGGGCCGTGCAGAGACGTCGAGTTGCAACAGATCGAGGACGAGCGCGTCGAGCGCCGCAGGAATGTCGGCGCAGAGATCCGAGGGACGCGGCGGCGGGGACGACCACCGCTCGGTCAGGTCTTGGAGCGCGCGGGCAGGGTAGGCGTGGCGCCCCGAGAGCGCGTAGTAAAGCGTCGCTCCGAGGGCGTAGAGGTCGGCGCGCGCGTCGAGAGGCATTCGCGCGAGCACCTCCGGCGCGATGTAGGGGGGCGTGCCGACCACGACGTGTTTGTTCTGGCCCATCGGGACCATCGCGCCGAAGTCGATGAGCTTCGC
>DATBBD010000600.1:0-2898 GCA_036271175.1 Polyangiaceae bacterium
GCGCGTCGTCGCCGGTGAACGCGGCGAAGTCGACGACCGCGTCGAACCTCCGCCCTGCGAGCGCTGCATCGAACGCATCGGTCGCGCGATCGGCGACCAAGTGTTCGACACCCGACGGCGTCGCGCGAGCGCCGCGATTGAGCACGCTGACGCGATGCCGCCGGAACAGCAGCGCGAGCACGAGAGAGCGGCCGACGAAACGATTGCCGCCGATGACGAGAACTTCCACGGCGTCAGACTAGCGAACCTCGCCGACTGCGAACAGGCCATGCGGTTGCGCGCTCGCTCCGCGGCAACCGCGCTCCGCACCGCGTGTCTGCGGCTCATGGACGTCGTGCGCACGAGACATCGCTTGGCCACCGGCGCTGCGATCGCGGGGCTCGTCGCGATCGCGGTCACCGGTGGCGCATCCGCCGTGGCCAAGCGGCCGAAGCTGCCCGCGGTGAACGTCGCGGCGAGGACGCCGCAGGCCGCGGTGAAGGCTGCACCCGAGAAGCGCTGCTTCGACGCGCTCCGTCCGGTGCTCGCGAAGCCCGCCTGGAAGATCACGATCGAGCGCGGCATGCGCGACTGCTTCGGCAGCGCAGCCGAAGAGCGCTTCGACATCGACTCGGAGGACAACGTGCTCTGGCAGGCGAGGGAGATGCCGGATCGGCACCTCCAGCTGTCACTCGGCGAGCGAGCGTTGATCGAGGGAATCGTCGGCGTGAGCTGTCAGAGCGTGATCGAGCACGACGACGGCGACTTCCTGAACGTCTATCCCGCGGGCGCCAGCCGAGACGACGCCGATTGGCTGATCCGATGGTCGCCCGCACGCGAGACGCTCGAGATGCTGATCCTTCAGCTCGAGACGCGCTATGCCGACGACCGCCACGCGGAGCTGGGCAAGATCACGCTCGATCTGCGCGTGCGGGACGAGGACACCCGGGCGTGGTCTCGCGTGCGCGTCGCCGATGACATCCTGGTCGTCACGCGCGGCGAGCGATTGCTCGTGCGTAAAGCGCTCTCGAAGGCCGACGTCGTCGCGCTCGTCGATGTTCTCTCCGTCGAGGGGCCGCCGCACGACATCCGCGGGTCTGGAACCCTGGTCACCGGCAAGAAGAAGCGTGCCGTGACGTTCGGAGAGATTCACGGCCCGGTCCCTCGTTACGTCGCGGACGCGATGTATTGCGATGCGCACCGCGACGCATCGGGCTGTTCGTCGAACTAGCTAGATTGCGGTGCAAAACCCCGCCGGTCGGAGCGAGCATTCCCTTGCGATGCCCCACGTGGGGCGACCGAGGTCCTCGTTTCGTTGGTGGCTAGGCCGCCCGGCTGATTGCGACCAGGTTGTTGGAGATCGCTGCCCAGAAGATCGTGCGCGGTGTCCCGGAACTCCCGTGATAGCGACTGCGGCCCATGTCGAAGTGATGCTTGAGGCGAGAGTTGCGAGCTTCGCCACCAGCGCGCCAGGCACGGCCGCGACGAAACCAGCGTTGGTGTTCGTGTCTAATCCGTGAGGTCGAGCGGTGACCCGGAAACGGCACGACGGCACGTCGAACGCCGAGCTCCTCGATCTTGCGGACGCCACGCGCCGAGTAAAAGCCGCGGTCGGTGGCGACGAGGTTTGGGGCCGAACCGAAGACGTCGATGTGCCTTTCGACGGAAGACACCAGAAGCTCCGAGTCGTGATTTGTGTCGACCACCTGAACGTCGGTGACGATGCCACCCTCCGACTCCTGAACTTTCACGAGCGCGCCGAACTCCGTCGGTTTGTGCAGCTTTCCCCGACGAAGAATGCGTGCGCCCGACTCGAAGATGCTCAGCAGCTTCCCCTCGGAATTCGAAATGCCGCGGAGTACTCGTGCTCGTGTCTGTTTCATTACCTGCTGTGCCTTCGGGATGAAAACCTCGAGTCGAGCCGCCGCTCGAGCAAGCGCGCGCCGGCGTTTACCTCTCGCTTTCGCCATCGCTCGAAGCGCCGCCCGACGAGCTCGGATCGCTTGTCGCGTGATCCGTGCCGTCACCTTCAACAGCCGACGATACGGTTTCACCAGCGATTCCTTCGCCTCGTCGCCGCGCTTTCGCAGTGCGTACCCGATCTCCAGTGCCCGACGCGCGAGGCTTCGCCGCACGTCGGTCCGCACGAAAGGGAGTTTGGCTCCGGCCTCCTCGGCCTTCTTCATCTCGCGCGAGAGGATACGAACCGAATCCGTGCAGAGCGAGCTGTCGGTCGGATAGTGAATCGGCGCCTCGACGACGGTCGTGTCGACACGGAGTCGGCGGCCTTTACTCACGCCTCGAACTCGAGCGACCTCGACGACTCGATCGAAGATCGCCTTGAGTACCTCTCCGTCGAGCAATTGGCCGTATCGCACCATCGTTTTTGCATCCGGCACAGCTCCACCGTCGATCCGACAGAACCGGCGATACACGTAATTGCCGGTGACCTCCCACTGAAGCTGCTCGTAGCTCCAGCTCCGAAGGTGCTTGAGGACCAACAGCCGGAGCACAACCTCGGCCGGGGTGCTCGGTCGGCCCGTCCGCGCGCTCTGCTTATGCCGCTTCGCGAGCGTAGTGAAGACCGTGTCGACCAACGTGACGTCGTCGAGGACCGGATCGATCCGCTTGAGCACCGGGTCCATCAAGGCCTCCGGCCTCGGGATCCCGCCGAACGCGAACCAATCATCGAACGAGGTCTGACCGCGACGTCGCTGGGTCGTCATCGATCTGAACTGATCACATCCGACGATCGCTGTCGATCCGGAAACTGCACGTCTCGGTCGCTTCGATGACCGCCCGAGGACCAGATTTCGCCTCCTTGAGGCCGCCTATCGCACCGCAATCTAGCTAGCGCTGGACGAGCTCGCGGACGCGCTTCGCGAGCTTCGCAGCAGGAACGCCGCGCGCGGGCGCGAC
>DATBBD010000601.1:0-3366 GCA_036271175.1 Polyangiaceae bacterium
CGGAATCGACGCCATCAGCTTCAGGTCGAATACGCGTACGGACACGGCGATGGAGAACACCGCGTAGGAAACGAGCTGCTTGATCGCGTCCGGCGGAGAGAGCACGCGTTCCGCTTCCGGTGTCTCGCCATATCGCCCGGCGGCCCCACCCACCGCGAACATCGCGCGCGTCGCCGGCTCCATCGCCGGGTCGAGCGATTGCCAGTCGTTCCAGCCGCTGTCTCGCTTCAGCTGCTCGAGCCATTCCGGAGGGACGCCAAAGTAGTACGCGGGGTCCTCACCCTGGGCACTGACGCCGGCGAGCATGACCCAGATGGCTTGCTGTTCGCGCCGAGGTCGCGATAGTCGGGTGGCCTCCTTGAGCGCCACCTCCAGCGTGGGCCCCGTCCGCTCGGTTCCGAGCTGGACGGCGGCGCTCATGCTCAGTTCAGTTCGCGCGTCGCTGTCTTGTGTCCGTGCGACGAAGTAGTCGACGCCCTCGTCGGGGCGGGGGCCCATCAACTTGTGATGCACGATCGCAAGGGGATGAACCTCGGAGCGTTCGTAAATCTCGGCGAGCTCGCCGTGGATCTGGCGCACTTGGGCGTCGGTCAACGTCGAGGTCAGGAGCCGCGCGAGGCTTCCGTGACTGAGGCCGTACGCGGACGTGTCGCCGGTGAGGAGACGCACCGAGAGCAACTCATCGAGCGCCGCATCGATGGCGGCAGGAGGCGCGTCGAGCCGCATCAGCTGTGCACGGCTCAGCTGTCCGACGAAGCCCAGCGCGAGCAGCGCGCCGATCCGCCGCGAGAGCGGACTGAGCAGCGCCACTTGGCCGTCGAGAGCCTCTTGAATACTCGCGGGGAGCAATCCTTCGGGGAGCGCGGTAGGAAGGGTGAAGCTTCCCCCCGTGTAAGTGATCGCGCCGCGATCGACGAGGAACTGCGCGAGCGCCATGCACTCGCGTGGACGCCCGACACAGAGCGCGTGCAAGCGATGGCTGACGAAGTGCAGATTCGGGACGTCCCCGAACACCGATCCGAGCAGCTCCGTCGTCTCTTGCGCGGTTAGCGGCGACAATTCGAGGCTCGCGGCGTGCTTCCGCACGACGGCGAGCGCCGTCGCGGCCGTGCCTCGGGCTCCTGGGTCGAGCGTCACGGCGTACACGAGCCGGTTCGTCGGTGCCTCCCACGTCAGCGACGCGAGCAGCGAGGCCGATGGCTCGTCGATCTGATCGACGTCGTCGACGGCGATCGCCAGAGGGCGTCGATTGGCGAACTCCAGGATCCACCCGCGAAGCGCGGCCTGCAACGCCGAGCGGTCGAGACTCGGATCGGAAATGTCCACCAGGGTGGCCGGAGGATCGGACTCCGGAGAAGACGGGTCGGGCGTCACGCCGAAGAGAAGCGCGCACGCCTTGGGGTCCACCTGAGCCGCCGCCCACGACGCGCTCGGCGACGCGGTGTGCAATTGATTGGCCAAAGCGGCGGCGGCGCCGAATCTCCCGGTCGCGCTCGCCGCGCCGGCGCGAATCGTCGTGGCGCCGATCAATTTCGCTTCGAGCACGAAGGCGTCGAGCATCCGCGATCGCCCGGTGCCGGGTTCACCGGAAACCACGAAGCCGCCGCCCTGCCGTCGCGCCGCGCGTACCAGTTGCTTTCTGAACTGGGCGAGAACGTCGTCGCGCCCGACGAGTCGCGGCGCGGTCAAATACGCGCTGGCGACGCGGAGCTCGTCGTCGGGGCGAGCATCGAGGAGCGGCAAGAGCCGGTCCATCACTTCAGCGGCGCTCTTCGGACGCGAACCGGCGTCGATGCGGAGCATCGCCAGAATGACGTCGTCGAGCGCGGTCGGGATCCCCTCGATCAACCGCGACGGCGCCGCTGGGCTCGAGCGCCACGCATCTCGGAGTCGCTCGATCCGGTTCGCGGCGTACGCCAGACGACCGGTCAGCGCGAAGTACAAGGTCGCACCGAGCGAGAACAGATCGCTCCTGCCGTCGAGGGACATGACATTGAGCAGCTCGGGCGCCACGAAGGGCGGCGTCCCTGCGATGAGACCCGCCGGCCCCATCGGCGAGAGCAACCCGAAGTCGATGAGCTTCGCTTTGCCGTCGGTGGTCCTGCGGATGTTTCGCGGCGTTAGGTCTCGATGAACGAGCCGGCGCGAATGAAGGAGCGAGAGCGCGGAACAGATTTCGTACGCCGCGGTGCAAACCTGTCGCCACGGCATCGGCGAAAGCTCTTGGAGATCGCCGCCATCGAGGAGCTCCATCGTGTAGTAGTGGGCACCGCCGTCGACGCCGTAGTCGTAGGCTTGGACGACGCGCGGGTGGGCGAGCTGAACCAGAGTATGGAATTCGCGCTCGAGGAGCTCGACGCTCCGCTCCTCGGTGAGCCCGCCGCCATTCGAAGACAAAAGCTTCAGCGCGACGGTGCGCCCCGTCTGCGTGTCGAGCGCGCGATAGACGGAGGCCATGCCTCCGCGACCGAGAAGTCGTTGCACCTCGTACCGATCGGCGACGCGAGTGGGGTCGCGAGCGTTGAGTGTCGCAGCGGAGGGTGGGCCTTCGGGAATAACGGGTTGGGCGGTCACGGCAGCATCACGAATGTTCAACGAATAGGTCTCCCCAACCTTCATGAATACCTCGCCTTTGGCGGCGCGCAACGCCGCGCGTCGCGGCGAGCCGAGCGCGCGCGTCGGCGCCGGCTCGTGCCGGACGGCGCGCCCACGGCGCGGCGCGCGAACCTATCCGGAAGCGACAGGAAACCTCGCCGAGACCCCCAGAATTCGCCGAATACGCCACGGAATGTACGGAACCTGAGCTGTCGTGCGGTCCGTCGGCAACTACCGGGGGGCAGGTATGAGCATTTTTCGCGGGCACGTACGCGGGCAGCCTTTCGTCGCGGCGGTCGTCGCGTGCCGCATCCTCTTCCCGACCTGCGCGGACGCCCAAGTCGTCGAACCGAACGGCGTGCAGGTCCCGGGTCCGAGCGCCGATCCGAACGAGACGAGCCTTCAAAGCTATTTCGATACCGCTGGAGAAAAGATCGACGCCGTCGCGCAGGCGAACACGGACCCCGGCGTGTTTTCGCCGCTCTGCAACTTCACCGCGACGCTCGTGCTCAGCCAATCGAGCGCGACCGCAGGGCTCGCTTGGTACAACGTTCCCACCGATCCGACCGCCGTCCCCGTCGTGCACCCGATCGGCCCCGCGGCGGCGACGGTGGGCCAGGTCATCACGAGCGGCGACATCATTTCGGATCCGAATTATCAGAGCGGGCTCGTCGGGTTCGCGCTGATGAAGAACCTTCCCGATCCGACGCCGGTTTACTACTCGGAGTACCGACGGAACGTCTTCTGCTCGATGTGCAGCACGCCGGGCTA
>DATBBD010000602.1:0-4820 GCA_036271175.1 Polyangiaceae bacterium
CCACGACATCACCACGGGGAACACTGGAAATCCATCGAACCCAGCGGGGTACAGCGCCGGACCCGGATACGATCTGGTGACAGGGCTCGGAAGCCCACAGTGCGAGCTCATCTATCAATTGGGTTCCGCCACGCCGACGACTCCGGTGTGTCCGTCGGGACAGGGTATGTGTGGGGGTGCGTGCCAGAGCTTTCAGACGGACGCCAACAACTGTGGTTCCTGTGGGCACACTTGTTCCCCGGGGACGTGTTCCGCAGGCGTGTGCAAGCCCTGGCAAATCGCGTCGCAGCTCGAGATCACCACGTTCGCGACCGACGGGAACTACGTCGCGTGGAGCGGTCAAGGCGCCACCGGCCCGTTCGGTCTGTTCGATGCTCCCGTCGCCGGCGCGGCCGGAGGCTTTGCTCCTCAATTGCTCACTCAGAACGTGCAGAGCCCGATGACCGTCGGCAACGGCGAGGTTGCTTGGGTTACTTACAACGGCACCTCGACGAGCCTTTCGTACGTCACCGAAGGGTCGACGACGGTGACCAACGTGCCTGGCAGTCTCTACTCGGGCGGCGGCGGCGCACTGTCGATGCAGTTCTCACGCAGCGGAAGTTTCTACTTGGCGGACACGCGGGGCTCGTCTTCGTCGGTCAGCGTGTACCAGTGCTCGGCATCGGCCAGCTCCGGCAGCTGCTTCGTGGATGCGACGGTCAACAGCGCGAGCGGCCCCACGGCGTTCAGCATCGGAAACGGATTCATCTCGAGAGACGGCTTCGTCATCGGCGCGGGGAGCACGGTGCAGGAAGCGAACCTGTTGAACGGAACCGCCGGCACGGCGTCGAGTCCGGGCGTGACCCAGCTTTCCGTCGCGGCCGACACGCAGAACATTTACTGGGTCACGGTCAACGCATTCACGGGGAACAATACGCCGGCGAGCGTCAGCGTGTTCGAAGCGCCGGTGTCCAACCCGTCCGCGGTCACGACGCTCGTCTCGAACCTCGGGGTCGGCACCATCTTCGTCCCAGGGGCGCTCGTCGCGTCGGACGAAAACAACATGTACTTCGCGGCCGTCTCCGCGGCCCAGACCTCGACGGGGCCGAGCACGATCACGAGCTACCCGAAATCGGGCGCTCCGCCAGTTCAGATCTACACGACGCCGAACTTCGTTACGGACGTCGTCGCCGTCAACGGACGCCTCTATTGGGTCGAGACGTTCAACAACGACGTCAACCCGAACGCGTCGATTTGGGGAATGCGATATCCGTGAGAGAAGCTCGGGGGACGTCGATGTGCTCGATGTCCCCCGCTGCGGGAGCCGACCCCGGCGAGGCGCCTCGCGCTCAGGGTTGCGTATAGGTCTTCACGACGCTCCAGACACCGGAGTCGAGACCTGCAAGGTATACGCAGCGGTCGTCGACGGCGATGCTCGCGCCCGAGCCGAGGTACGCGACTGAACCGCCGTCGCCTGGAACTCGAACCGCTTCCCCGGCCGACGCGTCGGCGATGATCGTCGCGAAGAAGTTCGCGCCGTCGTAGACGAGCTGGAAGATCGGGAAGAGCCCTTCGTCTGCCACGACCGTCTCCGGCACGCCTCCCGGTTTGAGTCGTCGGATGGCGCCGGTACCAAAGCAGCACGACGGCGCGGCGTCGCCGGTCATGCTGAGCCCCCAACAGACGTCGGCGCCGCACGCGACTGGTGTACCCGCGTCGAACTCACCCGTCGCGAGCACGGTAGGCGGCCCTCCGGCGATCGGGATGTCGTAGATCGTCGACGCCGTGTCGGAAAGCTGCCCCGTACTCGCAACCACCAGGCCGGAACCGAACAACGCGAGCTGGCCGGTTTCCGTCGAGAGCGTTCGCACGTCGCCGCCCGCGACGGGAACGCTCTTGGTTCCCTGATCGTCCGCGAAGTAAACGTTGCGCCCGTCGGTCGCGATGCCGGGGCGCAAGTTGAGTGTCGGAGCGAGCACCACGCGGTCTCCACCGCCGAGAGGAATCCGAAGGATGAGCCCCGTGGAGTCGGCCGGATGAGACTCCGCGAGAATCAGGGTCGTATCCGTGAGGACGATGTCGACCGCGTATCCCACGATGCTCGCCGCGACTACGGGCGCTCCGCCTTTGAGCGAGACTCGCGCGACGAGCCCCCCGGTCGCGACTCCCTTTACGATCGCGCCGTCTCCGTCGAGCGTATAGTAAAGGTCCGTCGCGTTCACGGCGACGTGCATCCCCGCCGACTCGCCGCTGAACACTGCGTCGGGCGTGGCCAGGTGCATCCTGTCGACGAGCGTCCTCGGCGCGTCGCCGCATTTCTCATCCGGCGTCACGGGCGTGCCGGCGCTTAAGCCCGACGAGACCGACGAATCGGGGCCTCCGTCGCGAACCGTGCCGGCGCTCTCGGCCGAACACACGTGATTGACGCATAGAAAATTCGAGCCGAACTTCGGCACGCATTCGCCGTTCGTGTCGCAGTAGAGCCAGTTCGTATTCGAATTTCCGCTCCCGCTCGACTCACCGCCGCATCCCGTCGCTTGCCACGCGGTCGCCGCGAGCAAGCCGAGTCCGAGCCATATCGTGCGCGTGCGAATCATGATGTTCATCCCTTCGACGTCGAACCGCCGGGCCCTCACGGCTCTGACGACGAATCGTCTCTTTCGACGCCGGTCACCATTTGACCGAAATAGAAGGTCACTTTCAGGTCTTCTTCGAACGGCGGCCGCTGCGCCGCGTGCGCCGTAACGGCGTTCCAGAGCTCGTTCACCTGCGCGCGCACGGCCGCGTCGCCGCGCCCAGTCGACAGTTCGGCAATCAATACCGTGGTCTGACGGACGATGCCGTCGATGAGAAGCCGCACGTTCATGAGCTGCGATTACCCTATGATGAACCCCGAATCGCCGGGAGGTGCCGTCCGATTCACCCCCGCCCCGCGAGCCTCTCATGAAAACACCATCACCGCCTGTCTCGCAGCTCGATTTTTGGAACGGTTCGGCTGGAGCGCGCTGGGTACGCGAACAGGCGCGGCTCGATCGCGCGTTCACGCCGATACAGAACGAAGCCTTGCGCGTCGCGCACGCGGAGCCCCGCGAACGCGTCCTCGACGTCGGGTGCGGCTGCGGCGCGAGTACCGCGGCGCTCGCCGAAAGCGTCGGCGTGAGCGGCAGCGTCGTCGGCGTGGACATCTCCGCACCGATGCTCGGCGTCGCCCGCCAGCGTCTCGAAGCGCAATCTCAGGCGTCGTTCCTCGAGACCGACGCGGCGCGCGCAACGTTCACGGCGCCGTTCGATCTCGTGTTCTCCCGGTTCGGCGTGATGTTCTTCGACGACCGCGTCGCGGCGTTTTCGAATCTACGGCGCGCGCTCGCTCCCCGCGGGCGCCTCTGCTTCGTCTGCTGGCAAAGCCGTGACGAAAATCCGTGGTATTCGCGGCCGCTCGCGGCCGTCGCGCCGTTTCTCGGAACCGTGCCGGAAACGCCGGACACCGAACCGGGCCCCTTCGCGTTCGCGGATCGCGACGGCGTGCTGCACATGCTCGCGGCAGCCGGGTTCACCGACACCGCGGCGCGATCGTTCGAAACCCCGATCGAGTTCTCCTCGAACGGCCTCGACGAAGCCGTCACGTTCGCGATCGCGGCGGGCCCGATCGCGCGACTCATGCTCGAAGCATCCGACGAGCTCGTCGGTCGAACGCGCGCCGCGCTCGAAGTCGCGCTTTCGCCTCACCTCACCCAAGGCCACGTCGCGCTCCCCGCGTCCATGTGGATCGTGACCGCGCGCGCTTAGGGTTTGCTCGGGTCAGTGCAGCGTGGCGATCTCGCCGAGTAGCCTTCCGTTGTCCTGATTCGCCTCATCGCTCGGCGCGTCTGCGTCGTTTGGTCTCGATGGACGGTTCGGCTTTCGACGCGCGGTTCGTTTCGTCGACGAGAGTGATCGACGACCGACGAACCTCCTTGACGCGCTTCGACGCAGTCGCCATGAACGTGTGCGAGTCGGGCGTCTCACTGGGGTGCGCAAGTGCGGATCCGCGTGAAGACTCGCGCGACCAACATATGACCATATGGGTTGTCGCTCTTAGGTCCGGTAACCGTTTCACGCGGTTCGGAGGAACTATCTCGCGCCGTGCCGAGCGATGAAGCACCCCGCGAAAGCCGCGCGCCGTTTCCCCGATGGGCAAATTCGGCGACGCGCGCGGGGATTTGGGGCGCACTCGCCTTCGTCATCGGCGGTCCTTGTTTCCTTATTGGCTGGGCGCGAAGCCCCCTCGAAACGAAACAACAGGAACGAGTCGATCAACCGGTTTCGTTCGATCATCGGCACCACGTCCGAGACGACGGCATCGCGTGTCGTTATTGCCACTACGACGTCGAACGGTCGCCTCGCGCGGGCCTGCCCGAGACGGAGCTCTGCATGGGCTGTCACGCGCAAGTCTGGACGACGAGCCCGATGCTCGAGCCGGTTCGACGGAGTTTTTTCGCGCAGAAGCCCATTCGCTGGCGACAGGTGAACCTCCTGCCGGACTTCGTCTACTTCAACCACGCGATTCACGTCGCCAAGGGCGTCGGTTGCGAGTCGTGCCACGGGCGCATCGATCTGATGGCGAACGTGTACCAGGCCGAATCGCTTCAGATGAGCTTCTGCCTCGATTGCCATCGCCACCCCGAGGAAAAACTTCGTCCGCCCGAGGTCGTGACGGCGATGGCCTACGTGCCGCCAGAACCGCAGGAAGTGCTCGGCGCGCGCCTCGTCAGGGAGCTCTCCGTCCATCCGCCCGTGAATTGCTCGGGATGCCACCGCTGAGGGAGAACATGCCGACGCGAACGACCCCCACCGAGCAAGAA
>DATBBD010000603.1:0-5643 GCA_036271175.1 Polyangiaceae bacterium
CGCTCGTGCCACCGGAGCTGCCGAACGGCGCGCCGCCGCCAGCCGATTCACCGCCGGATGCGACGAATCCACCGTTGCCGTCGCTTTGTGAATTCCCTGTTCCACATCCGCTCGCACCGAAGATTGCCGTTGCGGCGACGACGACGCGAAGACGCGCGAGAGCTTCCTCGTTCATGTTCCAAGTAGTGATCGATCGCCACGCGCGCGGTTCATCAATCCACGGGATTCGACTATCCGTCGCCGCCACACTGCGCGCAGGGTTCAACCCGTTGCGCCCGTGTCGTCATCGTTTACTCGCGTTGCGTGCGCCGAGTGCTCGACGCGGTGATTCGTCGGGCCGGTTGTCGCCGTTCGGTCAGCCGCAAGGGTATGCTTCGACTACTTCTTCGCGACCGTGACGCTCTGGATGCTGTAGTTGCTGTTGTCGGTCGAGTCGGAGTCGAAGGTGAAATTGTAGCCCCATTTGCCGACGAACTGGTCGTCGGTGATCGTCCAGGTTTGCGTGTACCACTGGTCGCTTCCGGGGACGCCGTACCAGCTCCCCGTCGAGCTCGAACCGCTCGTCGATTCGTATTTCAAATTGAAACCCGCGGCGCCGGCGCCGTTCGCGCGGACGACCGCGGTGATCGTGACGGGCGTCGTGGTGTACGAGAGAAAATTCGGATCGACGGCGAAGCTCACTCCGTAGCTCGTGCTCTCGTCACGAGCAGGGCCTCCGTCGACCGTGACGAGCGTGGCGGCGGTGAGCGGATGCAATCCGGCGTCCGGTGATCCCGCGCGGTAAGAAACCGCCGTGGCCGTCGAGAAGTCGCCGCCCCACGGAAATGGCCGGCGCCGGTTCTGTGCGGCGGTGGTCTTCAGTGACGCGAGGTCGCCGGAGACGATGGACGGAGAATTCGTGAGCGACACCGAAGTACCGTTCGTCGTCGTGCCGGTGCTCGCCTCGATGACGGCGACGGTTTCACTCATCGCCACCGTGTCGGTTGCTCCCGGCGGAGTCCACGTGACGAGTACGGTCGACGACGTGCCGTCGAACACGAACCCATAGTCGCGATCGTTCAGCAGCACCCAACCGACGTAGTCCGGGAATTGCCCGAGCTTCGAGATGAGCGTCGCGAGCGCCGCGTACGACGGGCGCGTCCTGCCGCTCGCGTCGATGAGCCCGAACGGACCGGAGTCGCCGTCGATCCCTTCGAACCAGTGAACGTGCTCGACACCTTCTGCGATCCCCATCGTGTACGCTTTGACCACGGTCTCGGCTTGATGCTCCGCCGTGATCGAACCATCGACGGGTTCGCCGATTTCCGTGAACCACACCGGCGCGCTCGCTCTCGCCGGATCGTCCTTCGCGAGCATTTTTCGAATCGTCGGAACGACGGCCATGTACTCGCCCTCGAAACCGGACGCGACGAGGCCGAGGATCTCGTAGGGGTGCACGGTGACGTAATCGAAGTGATCGGCGCCGCCGGCGAGGATCGTCTGTTCGAGCCAATTCACGTGATTGCTCTGCGCGGCGAGGCCGATCTGGACGGTGGAATCGACGGCTTTGGCGGCGTCGTAGCCCGATTTCACGATGGTCGCGTAGGACGTCGGGGTCTTGTCGTCGGTGAAGTTCGGCGGCTCGTTCCACACTTCCCAGTCGTGCACGCGTCCCTTGCATTGGGTCACGCTGGTCGTGACGTAGTTCGACCATCCCGTCGGATCGGCGACGGGGAAGGTCTGGGAAGCGCCGGGCCCGCTGAATATGAGGATGCCGCTCACGTCCAAGCCGTTCGTCGCGGCGATCGTGAGATTCATGTCGGTATTCGAGGCGTCGAATCCACGAAGCCACGTGATGCCCGTCGCGCGGATCGCCGGGGCCCAGCTTCCGAGCGCGCGCGACGACGACGCGGACGACGCGATCCCCCACGGGCTCACGCGCGGCGCGGCGCCTCCGTCGAGGTTCGTCGCGCCGCCGCTTCCGTTCGCGGAACCGCCGGACCCGGAGGCGCCGCTCGAACCACTCGCGCCGGCTACTCCGCCGGTGCCCGGTGTCCCGCTGGCACCGGCGCTACTCGTGGAGCCGCTCACGCCACCTGATGAACCGGTCGCGCCGCCCGCTGCCGACGCGCCACCGCTCGCGCCGCTCGACGACGGCGTGCTCGCGTCCGTTCCGCCGGAATTTCTTCGCTCACCGGCGCCGGCGCCGTGCTCGCCGCCGCTCGAACAGCCGAGCGAGCCGAGGAGCACGAGAGCCGAAACCGAGCGAACACGAAAAACGGCCATCGTTCGAGAACGTACCCGGAGCGACGCCAAATGGCTCGCGCTTCGGCAATTTCATCGGCGTTCTCCGCCGCGCGCCTGGGCTAGCATCGTCCCATGGACGAGGCACCGAAACGGACCGCGATTCTTCTCGTCTCTTGCGCCGATCGGCGCGGATTGGTCGCAGCGCTCGCGCAGCTGCTCTACGGACACGGCGCGAACATCCTCGATTCGGATCAGCATACCGATCCCGTCGCGCAGCAGTTCTTTCAGCGGATCCGGTTCGATCTGTCCGAGCTCCGGACCGACCGCACGTCCCTCGAACATGCGATCGCGGAGGTCGCGACGCGCTTCGACATGCGGATCCGGCTCTCGTACAGCGACCAAGTCCCGCGGGTCGCGATCTTCGTCTCGAAATACGACCACTGCCTCTACGACTTATTGCTCCGGCACCGTGCCGGCGAGCTCGTGTGCGAGCTGCCGCTCATCGTGAGCAACCACGCCGACCTCGAGCCCATCGCGCGTCAATTCGGGATCGAATATCGCGTTTTTCCGATCACGCCATCGACCAAAGACGACGCGGAGCGACGCGAGCTCGAGCTGTTACACGCCATGAAGATCGATCTGGTCGTGCTCGCGCGATACATGCAAGTGCTCACGCCGACCCTCGTCGATGCGTTGCCCGAGCGGATCATCAACATTCACCACTCGTTTTTGCCCGCCTTCGCTGGCCCGAAGCCGTATCACCAAGCTTGCGAGCGCGGCGTGAAGCTCATCGGCGCGACGGCGCACTACGTCACGAGTCGCCTCGACGAAGGGCCGATCATTCACCAAGACGTGAGCCGCACCAGCCACCGCGACTCGGTCGACGATCTCGTTCGGAAGGGCAGGGACCTGGAGCGCATCGTGCTGTCGACGGCAGTGCGCGCGCACCTCGAGGATCGGATCCTGACGTACGGAAATCGCACGGTCGTGTTCGGCTGAGACGGCGACGCCGCGATTCGACGCGTCGTCGTGCGTAGTTCACGCTGTCTTCGCCGCCAAGGGCTCGGGCGCCGAGGTCGCGCTGCTCGCGGCGGGCTCCGGCTCGTAATTGAGGTTCGGCGCGAGCCAGCGCTCGACTTCCGAGACCGTCATGCCCTTGCGCACGTGGTAGTCGGCGACCTGATCCCGATCGATCTTGCCGAGAGAGAAGTACTTCGAGTCGGGGTGCGCGAAGTAGAGCCCGCTGACGCTCGAACCGGGCCACATCGCGAACGACTCGGTGATGAGCATGCCGGTGTTCTTCTCGACGTCGAGGAGCTCCCAGAGCGTGCCCTTTTCGGTGTGATCGGGGCACGCGGGGTAGCCCGCGGCGGGCCGAATGCCGCGGTACTTTTCGTGAATGAGGTCTTCGTTCGATAAATCCTCGGTGCGGCCGTAGCCCCACTGCTCCCGCACGCGCTTGTGTAGGCACTCGGCGAACGCTTCGGCGAGCCGATCGGCGAGCGCTTCGGCCATGATCGCGTTGTAGTCGTCGAGCTCCGCTTTGTATTTGTCGCAGAGCTCCTTCAACCGGATGCCGCTCGTGACGGCGAACCCGCCGATGTAGTCGGCGCGTCCGGCCGGTTTCGGCGCGATGAAGTCGGAGAGCGAACGATACGGGTCGTCGTGGTCCTTCTGCCGTTGCTGCCTCAAGAAGTGAAACCGCGTGAGCTCTTTCGTGCGCGACTCGTCGGTGTACAGCGCGACGTCGTCGCCGACGGCGTTGGCCGGGAAGAAGCCGTACACGCCGCGCGCGACGATGAGTTTCTCGGCGATGATCTTGTCGAGCAGCGCCTGGCCGTCGGCGAAGAGCTGGCGCGATTGCTCGCCGTATTTTTCGTCGTCGAAGATCCGCGGGTAGCTGCCCTTCAGCTGCCAGGTTCGGAAAAACGGCGTCCAGTCGATGAACTCGCGCAACGTCGCGAGCGGAAAATCGTCGAGGACGCGGACTCCGGTGAACTCCGGTACCGCGAGCTCGGTCGCCGCCCAATCGATCGGCGTCCGCTTTTCGCGCGCGGCTTCGAGTGACACCAGCTTGAAATTGGGCGCCGCGTGGAGCCTGCGGATCTTGTCGTACTCGGCGCGGTGCTGCGCGACGAAGGCGGCTTTGCCGTCGTCCGAGAGGAGACTCGTCGTCACCGGCACGGCGCGGCTCGCGTCGAGCACGTGCACCACGGGCTGGCTGTAGTGGGGGGCGATCTTGACGGCGGTGTGCGCCTTGCTAGTCGTCGCGCCGCCGATGAGGAGCGGCAAGGTGAACCCCTGTCGCTCCATTTCGCGAGCGACGTGGGCCATCTCGTCGAGCGACGGTGTGATGAGCCCGCTCAGGCCGATCAGGTCGGCTTTCTCAGCTTTCGCGCGCTCGAGGATCTTTTCGCACGGGACCATGACGCCCATGTCGAACACCTCGTAGTTGTTACAGGCGAGCACGACCCCGACGATGTTCTTGCCGATGTCGTGGACGTCGCCCTTCACCGTCGCGAGCACGATTTTCCCCTGGGTTTTCACGACTTGCCCGGCGGCGGCCATGGCCGCTTTCTCCTCTTCCATGAACGGCGTGAGGTACGCGACTGCCTTTTTCATCACGCGCGCGGATTTGACGACCTGGGGTAAAAACATTTTCCCGGCGCCGAACAAGTCGCCGACGACGCCCATGCCGTCCATGAGCGGTCCTTCGATTACCGCGAGCGGCCGTCCGAGCTTCGCGCGCGCCTCTTCGGTGTCGCCCTCGATGTAGGCGTCGATACCTTTCACGAGCGCGTGGGAGAGCCGCTCTTCGACGGTTCCCTTGCGCCATTCTTCTTCTTTCTTTTCTGCCGTCGCGGGTCCCGACCCTTCGCTCTTCAGCCGTTCACCGAAATCGACGAGGCGCTCTGTCGCGTCGGGGCGGCGGTTCAAGAGGACGTCTTCGACGAGCTCCTTGAGCTCGGGGTCGATCTCCTCGTAGACCTCCAGCATGCCGGCGTTGACGATGCCCATGTCCATCCCCGCGGCGATGGCGTGGAACAGGAACGCGGAGTGCATCGCCTCGCGCACCTTGTTGTTGCCGCGGAAGCTGAACGACACGTTCGAGACGCCGCCGCTCACCTTGGCGTGGGGCAGATGCGTCTTGATCCAGCGCGTCGCGTTCACGAAGTCGACCGCGTAGTTGTTGTGCTCCTCCATGCCCGTCGCGACCGTCAAGATGTTCGGATCGAAAATGATGTCTTCGGGTGGAAATCCGATCTCGTCGACGAGGATGCGATAAGCGCGCTCGCAGATCCGGATCTTGTCCTCGTAGGTCGCCGCTTGACCTTGCTCGTCGAACGCCATGACGACGACCGCGGCCCCGTATTTCAGGACGGTTCGCGCGTTCTCACGGAACTTGTCCTCGCCCTC
>DATBBD010000604.1:0-2665 GCA_036271175.1 Polyangiaceae bacterium
CGCGGCCGGCGACGCCGGAGTGCCCGCCGATGCGGGAACGCCGCGCGCCGCTGATGGGGGCGTCCGTCCGGGAGACGCCGGCGCGAAGGTTCCGGCACCGCCAGCCTCTGCCGTCGTCACCGACCTCGATCTCGCGCCGTCGAGCGCCTACGCGATGGCGGTACTTCGCGACCGGAGCACGGCGCTCCGCATCCCGATCCCCGGCGCGTTCACCGACCCGACGCTGGTGACCGCGACCGTGATCCCCGACGAAATCGTCGGCTCGGTGACCTTGTCGCCCGGCGGCCACTACGCGCTGCTCTACACGACCGCGGTGCCGACCTACGAGCGCCTCACGATCCTCGATCTCACGTCGAACGCGCCGCCGCGGACCATTCAGCTCGAGAAATCCGTCGAGGCGATCGCCATCTCACCCGACGATCAGACGGCGTTGGTCGTACACCAGAAGCTCGACGGCGATCCGAACGAACCGGGAATCGACCTCGGAACCAAGCTGGATCGGCAATACGGCTACAGCGTCGTCGCGATCGCCGCGGGCTTTCCGAAGCTCGAAGTCACCGCGGCGCCGCTCGGCCCCTTCGCGGCCGTTCCCGACGGCAGCCACCTCTTCATTCTCTTCAACGCCCTCGGTCTTCATCAGGTCGACGACGTCGATCTCCGGAGTCTCCTCATCGCGACGCTCGAGCTCGGCAGTCCTCCGGTGTCGGTCGGGCCGGTTCCGGCGACGAACCGGGTTTTCGTCGGACAAGACCACACCGATGGTCGCATCTCGTTCATCGATTGGACGACGGGGGCCATTCAATCGGTCACCGGGTTCGAGCTCAATAGCCGGATTCGACAATGAGAGGGGTCATGGGGAAATCGCTCGCCGTCATCGCGGCGCTCGCGGCGCTCGCGGCGTTCGGGTGCGGAAGCCGCCCCGCGAGCTATTACAAAGCTCCGTTGCTCCTGCCGCCCGCGGCCATCGACGACCGGCTGGTTCTCGTGGACGGCGCGCGCAACGAGGCGCGGCTGCTCGACGTCTCCGGCGCCACGGCGCCGCGAACGACCCAGGTCGTCCCATTGGTGACCAATCCGTTCCATACCGAGCCTCGCAACGGCCACGCCGATCAGCTCCTCGTGCTCTCGGCGGGGCAAGCCGACGGCGCCGGCGTTACTCCGGCCCAGCCCGGGCTCACCGTACTCGGCGCGTCGGGAGCCGTAGCGAGCTACCGCTACGACCCGAGCTTCAACGCGATGACGCAGTCGCCGGATGGTCGCTACGTGTTCCTGTTCTTCGACTCGAGCGCCGGCCAATCCGCGAGCACGGTGCTCTTCAACCCGAACGAAGTCGCCCTCATCGACCTCGAACAAAAGCAGGTCTACTCGGAGACGCTCCGGAGCTTCGGCGACACGCCGCACGCGGTCGCCTTCTCGTCCGCCGACGTCCCGATTTCGACGGGCTCGCGTCGACTCGCCGTGGCGCTTTTCGACTCTTCCATCGAGATCTTCGATCTGTCTCACCTCGACCGCGCGCGCTACAGCGTGGTGCTCACCGCGGGGATCACCCTGTCGCAAGTCGTCTTTTCGACGACCGAGCCGAAAATGTATCTTCGCGCGAGCGGCTCGGACGATGTGTTCGTCGTGACGCTCTCCGGAGCGACGCCGGAACCGAACCCGGTCGCGGACGGCGGCGCTTTGAACGATTTCACGCCGTCCTTGAATCAGCTTCCGGCGGGCACTGGACCGAGTGACATCGCGCTCTACGCCGACGGTACGGCGACGCGTCTCTTGGCGCTTTCGCCGGGCACCGCGGAGGCCGTCATCGTGGACGCCGATTCGAGCAACACGACGGAAGTGCCGCTGCCGACGTCGGAGACGAACATTCTCCTCTACCAGGGGCCGAAGCCCTCCGATCCGACGGTCGCGCCGCGCGCACTCCTTTATTCGACAGGGACGACGGTCGTCACGTTCCTCGACCTCGTCGGCATCGAAGAGCGCGGTCGGCTCAACGTGGACACGCTCACCATCGAGCAGCCGTTCGCATCGGTGACGTCGCTGGACGGCAATCTCGCCATGTTCGTGCACTCGGGCACGGGGCTCAGCGTCGTCGATCTCGGCGATCGCACCGTAACGCCGATCAGCGGGCCCTCGCTTGCGTCGGCCATCAGCGATCCGCTCGCGAAGAAACTGTGGCTCGCCCCCCAGGGCGGCCAAGAAGTGGCGTATCTCGATCTCGACGGTTTCAGGCCGAACCAGGTTCACGTCGATGCGCCCATCGTGACCCTGGTCCCGGTTCCTTCGGCATCGACGCCGCGCGTCGTCGTCACGCACCCGGACGCGATGGGTTACTCGACGGTACTCGACGCGCGCGATCCGACGAACCTCGGCGCCGCCTACGCGATGCGCGGCTATCTATTTCAGGGTGTCACCGGGGAGGGGTCTCCATGAATCGGCCAAATCGGAAGCATCGCGTGCGCCTCGTCCGCCTCGCGTCACGGCTCGCCTGCGCCGCGGCAATCTTCGAAAGCGGCATGAGCCAAGCCGCCCCCGCCGCCGCAACGACACCCGTCACTGCAACGGTCGCCGCCCCGGCCCCCCCGCCCGTCAGTGCTGCCGTCGCGCCGGCCCCCGCCGTCGCGCCCGCCCCCGCTTCCCCCAGCTCTAGCTCTTCCTCTCCCCCTGG
>DATBBD010000605.1:0-2329 GCA_036271175.1 Polyangiaceae bacterium
TGAGCCCGAAGTCGAGCACGATGCCGATGCCCACTGCGGCGATCCCCATGCCGATGAGCGATGGTGAGCCGCCGGGCACCCGCGCGCCGTCGACCAAGAGCCCCACGCCGACGTACGTCCCGACGACGAGCGCGACGAGCCCCGCGTAAAGGCCGAGCCGCGCGTAGCGCACCTCGCGGGCCACCGCGGCGAGGTTCGTGAACGGCACGACGACGGTGCGACGGCCGAGCACGCGCCCGAGAAGCTCGGTCCGGTGCTCGACCTCGAGACCGCGGCCGTCGAGCGAGAGCGACGCCGGTCGTCGATAGGCGAACGCCAGCCGTCCGACGAGTCGCGCCGCCGCGCGCACCAGCGCGAACCCGGAGAGCGTCGACACCACCGTTCCCGCAACGCCGAATGGCGCCGCGACGAGCTCACCGGCGAGCGCCGCCGCGGGCGGAGGGATCGATGCTGCTCGTCGAAGCGCCGAGTCCGGAACGCGTTCGGCGAAGTCGCGACCGAGTGATTGCGCCGTCATCGACGCGCTCGACTGAAGTGCGCTCAGCGCGACCAGCCGTTCGCCTTTGTCCACGCCGTCCGGTTGCGAGACCAGGTCCGCGACGTCGCGCCAGGCGACGTCGACGGCATCGCCGAGCGCCGCGTCGAGGAACGGAAGCGCGTCGACCCGCGTGCGCGCGGCGAGCCAGACCAACGACGCGACGAGCTCTCGTCGAGGCGCAGGGTCGACGAAAGCGGCGCGATCGAGCGACAGCGCCAGCAACGCGCCGACGAGCGCGGCTTCGCCCGGCGACGTCGGTCCACGCGACAGCGCATCGGCGAGGTTCCCGAGCGACGTCGACGACGTCGCGGGGTCGAGCGCCCCGACGGGGAACGTGACGTCCGTGCGTCGCTCGCGCGCGGCGTTCAGCGAGGCGATCCGCAAAGCGACGCTCGCCGAATCTTGACCCGGCACTTGGCGCACCGCTTCGAGTACCTCGGACGGCACCAGCGACATTGCGCCCCTCGTAGATGACCGTTCGCGATTCGGCAACAGGCTCGCGGGCGATCCGCGTTGGACCGCCCGTTACACTCATTAAGGGACGCGGGGTTCGGGGCGGAAGCCCCGAGGAAACTAATAGTGCCCGTCGCTGCGCAGCAGCGGCGCCGCGTCAGTGGCGGTCTGGAATTCGGTCACGAATTTCAGACGCGGGGCGCTAGGACGCGAACTGCTCGAGCGAGTTGAGCACGGGGCCCGGTCGCTCCAGGCTGCGATCGCTGGTCGGACGATTGCGCGCGTCGACCCGCACGACCGTCGGCGAGTATTTTCGCGCTTCTTCGGGCGTCATGTCCGCGAACGTCGCCAGAATGACGAGATCGCCGGGCTTGTTCAAGTGCGCCGCTGCGCCGTTCACGGCGATCGCGCCGGAGCCGCGGGGTCCTTCCAGAGCGTACGTCATGAGGCGCGTGCCTCGGGTCACGTTCCAGATGTGGACCGCTTCGTGGGGCAGGATGTTCGCCGCATCGAGAAGGTCTGCATCGATGGTGACGCTCCCTTCGTACTCGAGATCGGCGTGAGTGACGGTCGCGCGATGGATCTTGGACTTGAATACGTTGAGTCGCATTTCAGGGCCTGATGCGTCGCGTCATGACGGCTCGGAGATCGAGTCCAGCTGACGGACACAGGAAGGATAGCGCACGGGTCGCGTACAGCCAATGGGATCGAGGACGGTCCGACTCGAGCATTCATTGCGCTTCGACACGACGCAGCACGGCGCGAGTTTGGCGCGGTTTCTTGGCCCCAATCGCCTCCGACCGATACCAATGTCAAACCGCTCGGTTCGCATTTCGAACCGGGTCACAGGAGCCGTTGCGATGCCGGACCGGAACTCGTCCAAGACCGAATTGCTCGAAAATCTGAGAACCATGCTCAGGGACGTCTTCAAGCTCCGCCGCGAAGGGTCGGCGTACGCCAAGCTCTCGCGCGCGCACGGTTACGCGGACGGCTACATGCGCGTCCTGCTCGACACGCACGTCGTGACGAAAAAGGAGCTCCTCGAGCTCGTCGCCGCGGAGCGCGTGCGCGCGGACGGCCCGGCCACCGCGGCCGTCGAAGTCGACTCGGGTTCCGAAGTCGCGGCTTGAGTCGTCACCGTGATCGGCCCAGCCGAGCGCTGGTGATCCCCGTGATAGACCCGGCTCTGCGCAGGGTCTAGGAGCCTGTCGGGCAAAGCCCGACGGGCTCCGTCGTGACTATCTCGTTCGAGGGGAGCGGAGCTCCCCTCGAGCTCCCCGAGAGCTGGGAAAGGGCGCCTCGAGGGGATCGACAGCGACGGGATGGAACTTAGCTTTG
>DATBBD010000606.1:0-3109 GCA_036271175.1 Polyangiaceae bacterium
CCAAGGCAATCTCGACGCGGCCGGCGCTCAAATCGCGCAAGAGGAGCTCGCGGTGCGCCTCGAAGTCGAGCAAGGCCTTCTCGACGTGCAATCGGCGAAGGTCGTGATTTCCGCGGCGCGCGAGGCGCTCACGAACGCCAAAGAGCAGCTGCGCCTCGCCGAAGGGCGCTACGAATCCGGCGTCGGGAGCATCATCGAGCTCGGGGACGCTCAGGTCGCCGCGGCGAACGCCGCCGCGCAAGACGTGCAGGCCGAGTACTCTCTCGCGAGCGCTCGCGCCGAACTTCTGTCAGCACTTGGAAGGTAAGAGGATGCAGGCTTCCCACGAACGTCAGCGGACGGAAACGCCCCAATCGAGCCCTCCCGTCGCTTCGAAAGGGCGAGCGCCGCGTCCGGCGATTCCGATCGTCGTCGTGCTCGTCGTCGGCGTCATCGGCGGCGTTCTCTGGTTTCGTCACTCGGCGTCATCACACGCGGCGGCGACGGGGCCCGGCGGCGCGGGTTCGGCGTCGCGCGACGGTCGCTCTACGCCGGTCATCGTCGCGCCGGTTCAACGAACGGACGTTCCCGTCTTCCTCGAGGGCCTCGGCAACGCGACGCCGCTCGCGACGGTGACGGTGCGAAGTCAGGTCGACGGCCGACTCGACAAGGTGAACTTTCGCGAAGGCCAGACGGTAAAAAGGGGTGAAAGCCTCGCCCAAATCGACCCGCGTCCGTTCATCATCGCACTCCATCAAGCTCAAGCGGCGCTCGCCCGCGACACCGCGCAGTCGAAGAACGCGGCGCTCAATCTCGGTCGCTACACGAACCTGCGAACCCAGAACCTGATCCCGCAGCAGCAGGTGGATGATCAGCAAAACACGGCCGACCAGGCCACCGCCGCGATCGCCTCGGACGCGGCTGCGGTAGACAATGCTCGCCTTCAGCTCGACTACGCCCAGATCCGATCGCCGCTCGACGGTGTCACCGGCGTCCGGCTCATCGACCCGGGAAACATCGTTCACGCGAGCGATCCGGGCGGCATCGTCGTCGTCACTCAACTCGACCCCATGGCCGTGCTGTTCACGCTGCCGGAGGACGACTTGCCGAAGGTGTCGAAGGAGCTCGCCGCGGGCCCGCTCACCGTCGAAGCCTACACGCGCGACGAGGGCATGCGAGTCGGCGTCGGCAAGCTCGAGCTCATCGACAACGAAGTGAACGAGGCGACGGCGACCATCCGGCTCAAGGCGATTTTTCCGAACCCTGGCAAGGCATTGTGGCCGAACGCGTTCTTGAAGATGCGCCTGCTCCTCGAGACCCGAAAAGGCGTTCTCACGGTGCCCGCGCAAGCCGTTCAGCACGGCCCCGACGGCACGTTCGTCTACGTCGTGGGTGCCGACGACAAAGTCACGGTGGCCAACGTGAAGGTCGCCGACACCGAAGACGACAAGATTGTCCTTTCGTCGGGCGTTTCCGAGGGCGATTCGGTCGTCATCGAAGGCCAGAGCCAGCTTCGCTCCGGCGCGAAGGTGATCCCGCGAGCGGCCGACGCGGCGAAGTCGGCGAGCCCGAGCGGCGCGCCTCGCAAGCACAGCGTCAATCCGTCGGGTGAGTCCGCGCCGGGCGGAGCGACTCGGTGAGCATTTCCGAACCGTTCATCCGGCGCCCGGTCGCCACCACGCTGCTCATGGTCGGGGTGCTCCTGGCCGGGCTGGTGGGCTTTCATTTTCTTCCCATCTCGGCGCTTCCCGAGGTCGATTACCCAACGATCGTCATTTCGACGGCGCTTCCGGGCGCCAGCGCCGAAACGATGGCCTCCGCGGTGACCACGCCGCTCGAGCGGCAATTTGGCCAGATGCCGTCGCTCGCGCAGATGACGTCGGTGTCGAGCTTCGGCAACTCACAGGTGACGGTTCAGTTCACGCTCGATCGCAACATCGACGCCGCCGAGCAAGACGTCCAGGCGGCCATCAACGCGGCGTCGAGCCTGCTCCCGAAGACGCTGCCGACGCCGCCGAGCTACAGCAAACAGAACCCGGCTGACACGCCGATCCTCACGCTCAGCATCAGCTCCGACACGTTGCCGCTCAGTCAAGTCGACGACTACGCCGACTCGATCCTCGCGCAAAAACTGTCTCAGGTTTCGGGCGTCGGCCTCGTGACGTTGAGCGGCGGTCAGAAGCCCGCAGTGCGCATCCAGGTCGATCCGGAATCCCTCGCCGGGACCGGGCTCACACTCGACGATGTCCGCCAGACGCTCACCCTCGCGAGCGTCAATCAACCGAAGGGCACGCTCGACGGGCCGCGGCTCGACTACACCATCGCGGCCGACGATCAGCTGCTCAAGGCGGCCTCCTTCAGGCCGCTGATCATCGCGTACAAGAACGGCGCCGCGGTGCGTCTCTCCGACGTCGCGAAGGTGCTCGACGGCGTCGAGAACGACGAGCTCGCCGGCTGGGCCAACAAGGAACGCGCCATCATCTTGAACATTCAGCGGCAGCCCGGCGCGAACGTCATCGAGGTCGCGCGGCGCGTGAACGCCCTCTTGCCGCAGCTCCAGGCGTCGCTCCCTCAAGGCATCGCGGTGCACGTGATGACCGACCGCACCGAAACGGTGCGAGCGTCCGTGGAGGACGTGGAGTTCACGCTGCTTTTGACCATCGGACTGGTCGTCGGCGTCATCTTCGTTTTTCTGCGGAACGTTCGCGCCACGGCCATTCCGAGCGTCGCGGTGCCGCTCTCGCTCGTGGCGACCTTCGGGGTCATGTACCTCGTCGGTTACAGCCTCGACAACCTGTCGCTGATGGCGCTGACGATCTCGACGGGCTTCGTCGTCGACGACGCGATCGTCATGATCGAAAACGTCGCGCGCTACATAGAAGAGGGCGATTCGCCGTTCGAAGCGGCGCTGAAGGGCAGCAAGCAAATCGGCTTCACCATCGTGTCGTTGACGGTGTCGCTCGTCGCGGTGCTCATCCCGTTGCTGTTCATGGGCGGCGTCATCGGGCGGCTGTTCCGCGAGTTCGCGGTTACGCTCAGCGTCGCGATCGGAATGTCGGCGATCCTGTCGCTCACGCTCACGCCGATGATGTGCGCGTACCTGCTCAAACCGGAGAGCAAGGAGCATGGA
>DATBBD010000607.1:0-2412 GCA_036271175.1 Polyangiaceae bacterium
GTCGGGTAGAAGTGCTCGACGATGGCGTCGATCGACTCGGCCGGCCAGTGAAGGACGAAGCCGAGCCCGATCCCGAGGACACCGAGGACCGGATGCGTCGGACGGAGCCCGAGCGCTGAGCGAAGCGGCGTTTCCGGCGCGTGCAGACGGAGCACGCCGAACGTGCAGAGGACGAACACCAGCGCCTCGACCCCGCCGAGCTGCACGATGTCCATCGCCGCTGAAGGACGAATCGCGATGCTCGCCTTGAGGAGGACGGTCATCAAAATGGCGGAGACCCCCGTCCAGGCGATGGCGAGGGGGTAACTGAACGGGATGCGGTCGCTCACGGTCGTCGGAGATACGGAACCACGCCGCGCTTCGCAACGGTGTCCGAGAGGTAGCGATCGTCCGACGCGGGATAGTCGATCGTGTAGTGGAGGCCGCGGCTTTCGTGCCTGGCGGCGGCGCACGAAATGATGAGCTCGGCGACGTTGGCGATATTTCGGAGCTCGAGGAGATCGCGCGTCACGAGATGACGCCAGTAATAGTCGCGAATCTCTTCTTCGAGGAGCGCGATTCGCCGGGCGGCGCGCCGGAGCCGCGCCGTGCTGCGGACGATGCCGACGTAGTTCCACATGAGCCGGCGGAGCTCGTCCCAGTTGTGAGTGATGACGACGGCTTCGTCGCTCGGGACGGCAGAGCCGACTTCCCAATCCGGCACCTCCGGCGCTTGCCACGGCGTCGCTCGTTCTTGGCCGAGTTTTTGCGCCGCGCGCCGGCCGAACACGAGCCCTTCGAGGAGCGAGTTCGACGCCAGGCGATTGGCGCCATGAAGGCCGTTGCACGCCGATTCGCCGATGGCCCAGAGCCCGGGGATCGACGTTCTGCCGTGTAGATCGGAGGTGACGCCGCCGCTCATGTGATGCGCCGCGGGCACGATCGGGATCGGCTCTCGCGTCATGTCGACGCCGAATTTCAGGCACTCGGCGTAGATCGTCGGGAAGCGTTCGCGGACGAAATCCGGGCTCTTCTGGCTGATATCGAGGAACATGCACTCCGAGCCGGTGCGCTTCATCTCGTAGTCGATCGCGCGCGCCGTGACGTCGCGGGGCGCGAGATCGGCCATGTCGTGGTGGCGCTTCATGAACGCCTCGCCGGTCGGCAACCGGAGTACTGCGCCCTCGCCGCGCAGCGCTTCACTGATGAGGAAGCTCTTTGCCTTCGGGTGATAGAGGCACGTCGGATGGAATTGATAAAATTCCATGTTCGCGATTTCGGCGCCCGCGCGATACGCCATCGCAACGCCGTCGCCCGTCGCGACGTCGGGGTTCGACGTGTAGAGGTAGACTTTGCCCGCGCCGCCGGTCGCGAGCACGGTCGCGCGCGCGAGGATGGTCTCCACCGTGCCGGCTTTTTCGTCGAGGACGTACGCGCCCACGCAATAGTCGGGGCCGCCGAACTTCGTGAGCGTGATCAAGTCGACCCCCATGTGCCAGTCGAGGACGCGAATGTTCGGCTCGCGCGCGACTGCGTCGGCGAGCGCGCGCTGGATCTCGCGACCGGTGATGTCTCCGGCGTGCACGACGCGCCGCGCGGTGTGTCCGCCTTCACGTCCGAGATCGAGCGAGCCGTCGTCGGCGCGCGAAAATTCCGCGCCTTGTTCGATGAGCCATCGAATCGCGTCGGGCCCCTCGCGCACGCACAGCTCGACGACGACCTGGTGGCAGAGCCCCGCGCCCGCTTCGAGCGTGTCCTGAACATGCCGCTCGAACGAGTCGGCGGACGAGAGCACCGCGGCCACGCCGCCTTGCGCCCATTGAGTCGCCGTGTCGTCGCGGGCGCGCTTCGTGACGACCGTGACCTGGCCGTGCCGCGCCGCGGAAAGCGCGAACGTGAGCCCCGCCACTCCGCTGCCGAGCACCAGGTAGTCCGTCACGAGCGCCATGACGTGCGGCATACCACAAGCTCCGAAACTGACGCCGCAAACGCTTGACAATGGTCGCCCATGAGCCCATCCTCCCGCGCCCGAAGCGAACGAAGTAGCGACTTTTCCGGGGCGTAGCGCAGTTTGGTAGCGCGCACGGTTCGGGTCCGTGAGGTCGGCAGTTCGAATCTGCCCGCCCCGACTAGAGAGACGAGAGACCCCAAAATACGCCGGTGACCCCGAAGGTCGGCACTCGAAGCGAGCGCGGCCCCGGGGCTCCGGCGGGTCCTCGTCGCGAGCGACGCCCGGGGTCGCGAAGACGAGCTAGGATCGAGGGATGATCGTAGGCGTCCCTTACGAGATCAAAGACGACGAGTACCGCGTCGCGCTCCGACCGGTGGGTGCGGACCTCCTCACACGCGACGGACACCAGGTGCTCGTCCAGCGCGGCGCGGGTCGCGGCAGCGGGTTTGCCGACGAGGAGTACGAGCGCGCGGGCGCGGTGC
>DATBBD010000608.1:0-3046 GCA_036271175.1 Polyangiaceae bacterium
ACGCTCGCGAGCTGGACGCAGCAAATGACGGTGGTCAGCGGCGCGCCGCTCACGACGACGATCGACCCGGACGATTCCGAGAGGCAAGCAGTGATCAGCGCGGTGACGCCGCTCCTTCCGATGAGCGCCGCCGCGACTCTCGACGGCGTCCCTCCCGTTGCCACCTCCCTCGGCGTCGGTACGATGCCCATCGTCGCGGTCACCGTGAACGGCAAGGTGCAGTACGCCAATCCACTGCTCCCGACCGCGGTGTTCGGCATGTCCTATGGCGAGAATCTGGCGGCCGCGCCCGCGGCGGACCCCTTGCTCCCCGTCGTCGTCGAGTTGTTCGCGTCGTCGACGGCAAACCCAACCATTCGAACCTCGATCGCGAAAGCGTCGTTCACCGCGGATCAAGTCGTCGGACAGCAAGTCACCGTCGGCTTCCTGCCCCCCGTGCAAGACCCCGACGCGCTCGCGGCGCTCCGGATCTCCGATCTGCATGTATTCCGCGCGGTCATCGCCCTCCGGAGCCCCAACACCGACGACGCGACCTTCGTGAAGAACCTCGTCGTCGGCTCGCAAGTGACCCTCCGCGGCGACATCGTGACCACCGCGGCGGACGGCACCGTCACCTTGAACGGCCAACCCGTGGTCGGCACGGGCGCCTCGACCGACGTCACGAAGATGGCCAAGGTCGCGAAGCTCACCGTCGCGTCCGTCAATGCCGCCGCCTTCCCGACGATCAAAGTCCAGGTGACCGCGACCGATTCGACCGGCGCGGTGGTCACAGGTTTGCCCGCGGCGGCATTCGGCGTCACCGAGCAGGGCACCCCCGTTGGCTTCGTCGAAAGCGGAAGTCCGATGGCGGCGCTCTCGGTCGCTCTCATCATCGACGTCGACGGCCCACTCGGCAACGGCGACGACCCGCTCGCCCTCGCGAAACAGATCACGACTCAAGTCGCCGCTGCGGGGGGCAGCGTGATCGTCATCTACACGGGCATCGCGAGCGCGCCGCTCACCGATCCCGACGCCGTCTTGGCGGCGTTCTCGTCGTTCTCATCGGCCCTCCCCGACGACGACGATTGCTGGCCCGACGTCGCCGCCGCCGCCGCGACCAATGCGTCGCTGGTCCTGTTCGTCAGCGACTTCACCGGCTTCGTCGGCGCGGATCCGGCGCCGTACCAAACGACCGCGTACAGCGGTCCGCCCATCATTGCCGTCGGTGTGCCCACCGACGCAGGCAACCTCGACATCCCCGCCGAAGTGCCCGCGCTCGTCGCCGCAACCGGTGGCCAATCGCTCCCTGGTGCCGGCATCACCGACACGCTCGCCGCGCTCAGCGCCGCCATCGCCGCACGCACGAAGCTCGGCGCGTACACCCTTACGTACACCGCGCCCGTTGCCGGACCCGCGACACGAACGGTGAAAGTGAGCACCGCAGACGGCAAATCGAGCGCGACCGGCACGTACTCCGTACCGGCGATCCCGACCGCGTCGATCCCGGCGGGCCTCTCCGGCGTTTATCTCGCCGTCACCGTCGGCACGCGCACCGTCACGCGCACGCTCGCCGGCTACGCGAGCGCGAACCCACCGTCGAGCAACGAGACCATCACGCAAGCCGACCTCGACGACGTTCACGGCGCGATGTTCGGCGGAACCGTCCTGTCGTTCGAGGGCGCCGCTCCGACCCTCTCCGCGCAACTCGACGATCTGCTCACGTCGAAGCTCGCCGCTCGCCCCCTGTGGGAAGCCGTGAAGAGCGCCGACGTCACCGCGATCCGCGCCGCGCGCGGCGTCACTCGCTACTACGTACCGCCGGAGCTCGCTCTTCTACAATGCGCGGTGCCTGCCGCCGCCGCGTCCACCTTGACGTATCAGAGCTCGCTCCGCGTCATCGCGTGCACCGAGCACGTCCAGCTCGGCACCGGCCGCGTCCGCAAGCTCGACGTCCTCTCGTTCCCGGGTTGGCTCACGTTCGCAGCGGACTCAAAGACGTCCTTTTCGCTCACGCTCGCTCGAAGCGCACGCGCCGCCGTCATCGAAGCGCACGCGCTCGGTACCGGCGCGGTCACCGCCGCGTCACTGCTCGCTGGCGTGAAGCTCCAGTTCCTCGACGCCGTCAACGTCTTCGCCGCCGAGCTCTCGACCATCCCCGCCGCCGAGCAACAAGCCGCCTCCGAGATCTTGAACGAGTATGCCGACTTCTACAAATTCATCCCCGCCCAAGGCTCGCTCACCGCGTTCTGGGCGGTGCATGCATCGACCGGCACGCTCCTCGGCGTGTTGGCGGACGGCAGCGGCGGCGCCTCGTCACCGAGCGCGTGCGGCGACCTCTCCGACGCCAGTAACGCCCTCGACGCCCTCGGCCTCATGGGCGATCTCGGCCCTTACGGCGCGCTCGGCAAAGCCGTCGCCGCCATCTTCGCCGCGACCGCGATCATCCTCGAAGGCATCTCCGATCCCAACTTCACCTACGACCCCGATCAGCTCCAAAAAGACATCGCCGGCTCGCTCGCCTGCAACATGACCCAAGACGCCGCCGGCGGCGCCCTCGGCGACGTCTCCGCCGTCGCCAGCGGAGCCAGCACCGCCAACACCGTCTCCGGCATCGAGACCGGACACTCATTGGGTTGCTCCTCGAGTGGACTCCAATCATTGGGTTGTGGGGGGTAGGGGTGCCCCCATCCGTCGCCGCTTCGCGGCGCCGACTTCCCCCAACGCCGTCCTCGCGCGCAACGCGCTGCGGGCGGCGGGGGGAAGTGTGACGGCGTGAGTCGTCGGGGAAACGGCGCATTTCAGGGGTGAAGCGGGCGGGGGAGTCGCTCGAAACGACGCGGCGACGAGCCGCGCCGCGGTGACCCGCGAGTTCCGCGACCTTGCGTGACGAGCGCGACGTCGTCGAGTGGCCGCGACGTGCGCATGACGAGCGCGACGACGTTCGAGTGGCCGCGACCTTGCGTGACGAACGCGACGACGTTCGAGTGGCGTGGCTCCGGGCGCGGACTGCGGCCGGGCTTCGCGAGACGCGCACGCTCCGTGCCGCGCGCATTGCGATCATCTGAGT
>DATBBD010000609.1:0-4130 GCA_036271175.1 Polyangiaceae bacterium
CATGCGGGGCAACCGCCCGATCCGGTGCACGGCGCGGTCATGACGCCGATCGTTCTGTCGAGCACCTTCGCGCAACCCGAACCGGGCAAACCGCCGCGCTTCGACTATTCGCGGAGCGGGAACCCGACGCGCGAGGCGCTCGAGTCGTGTCTCGCCGCGCTCGAAGGCGGAGGCCGCGGCTTTGCGTTCGCCAGCGGGTGCGCAGCGGCGACGACGCTCTTGCACACGCTCGCGCCCGGCGATCACGTCGTGTGCGGCGACGACGTGTACGGCGGGACGCATCGCATTTTCCGCTCCGTCATGCAGCCGGTCGGCATCGAGGTGAGCTTCGTCGATCTGCGCACGGTCGACGCGCTCGAACGGGCGCTCACGCCGCGCACCAAAGTGGTGTGGCTCGAAACACCGACGAATCCGCTGCTCCGGCTCGCCGACATTCGCGGCATCGCCCGGATCACGTCCGCGCGGGGCGTGAAGCTCGTCGTCGACAACACGTTCGCGTCCCCGGTGCTCCAGCGCCCGCTCGAGCTCGGCGCGGACGTCGTTTTGCATTCGACGACGAAGTACATCAACGGGCACTCCGACGCCGTGGGCGGCGCCATCGTCACTCGCGACGCCGAGCTCGCGGAGCGGCTCCGGTTCTTGCAGAACGCCATGGGCGGCGTGCCGAGCCCCTTCGATTGCTATCTCGTGCTCCGCGGGGTGAAGACGCTTCCGCTCCGCATGCAGCGCCATGTCGAGTCGGCGACGGAGCTCGCGCGCCGGCTCGAACGCGCGCCGGGCGTCGCGAAAGTGCACTACCCCGGTCTTCCGAGCCATCCGCAGCACGCGCTCTGCCGCGAACAGATGCGCGGCCCGGGCGGCATGATCAGTCTGGAACTCGAAGGCGGGCTCGCGGAGTCGCGGAAATTCCTCTCTGCGCTTTCTGTGTTCACCCTCGCCGAGAGTCTCGGCGGGGTGGAGTCACTCGCCGAACATCCGGCGCTCATGACCCATGCTTCGATACCGCCCGAGCATCGGCGCGCGCTCGGCATCGGCGATTCGTTGGTCCGGTTGTCGGTCGGCATCGAGCATGTCGACGATCTCTGGAACGATCTCGAGCGCGGGCTCGCCGCAGCGAGGGCAGCGTGAAAGCGCCGGGAAGCGATGTGCGTCGCGGAGTGCTCGCCCTCATCGGCGAGACGCCGCTCGTGAAGCTCGAGTCGCTCGACACCGGCCCGTGCGAGCTCTGGGTGAAGCTAGAGAATCAGAACCCCGGCGGCTCCATCAAGGACCGGATCGGGCTCGCGATGATCGAAGCCGCGGAAGCACGCGGCGACATCCAAGCGGGCGGCACGCTCGTCGAGGCGACGGCGGGCAACACCGGTCTCGGCCTCGCGCTCGTCGCGGCGCGCAAGGGTTACCGGCTCGTTCTGATCATCCCCGACAAGATGAGTCAGGAAAAAATCTTCCACCTGCGCGCGCTCGGCGCCGAGGTGCGGCTCACGCGCTCCGACGTCGCGAAGGGCCACCCGGATTACTACCAGGACCTCGCCGCGCGCGTCGCCAGCGAGCTCGGCGGCTATTACGTGAACCAGTTCGGCAATCCCGCCAATCCGCTCGCCCACGAGAAGACGACCGGTCCGGAAATTTACCGGCAGATGTCCGGCGATCTCGACGCGGTCGTCTGCGGCGTCGGTTCGGGCGGCACACTCACCGGGCTCAGCCACTATTTCGCGAAGGCTGCGCCCGACGTGGAGATGGTGCTCGCCGATCCGGCGGGTTCGGTGCTCGCCGGTTACGTCGAGACCGGCAAGATCGGCACCGCGGGGTCGTGGCTCGTCGAAGGCATCGGCGAGGACTTCATTCCGCCGATCTGCGATCTGTCGCGGGTGCGCGCCGCGTTCACGATCCCCGACGAAGAGAGCCTGCTCACCGCGCGCGCTTTGCTTCGCGAAGAGGGCATCTTGGCCGGATCGTCGTCGGGGACGTTGGTCGCGGCGGCGCTTCGTTACTGCCGCGCGCAAACCACGAAGAAACGCGTCGTCACGCTGATCTGCGACAGCGGCAACAAGTACCTCTCGAAGATGTTCAACGACTTCTGGATGCGCGACCAGGGTTACTTGCGCGCCGCCCCGCGCGGCGATCTGCGCGACCTCATTTCGAGAAGCGCCGAGAAGGGCTCGGTGGTCGCCGTCGCGCCATCGGACACGTTGCTCGTCGCGCACGCGCGCATGAAACTCTACGACGTGTCGCAGCTCCCCGTGCTCGACTCCGGAAGGATCGTCGGGCTCCTCGACGAGTCGGATCTGCTGGTCGCCGTATCGAAAGACGAGGACGCCTTCCGTCACGCCGTGTCCGGCTTCATGACCGGACACCTCGAAACGGTGTCCCCCGACGCGTCGTTCGAGTCGCTGCAAGGGCTATTCCGCAAGGGCCTCGTCGCGCTCGTCGTCGAGGGTGACAAATTCCTCGGCCTCATCACGCGCATGGACGTGATCAACTACCTTCGCCGGCAGCTTCGCTGAGCGACCGCGGCGCTCGCGCCGTCATCGTTCTGGTGTGAAAGGTTGCTGGACCCGCGTATGATCGTCGATCAAATGCGGGAAGAATTTCGGCGCTTGGGCGCGCAAGCGTTCGCTCTCGGGTTCGTCGCGGCGTGCGCTGTCGGATGCTCGAGCAATTCGTCCGACGCGACGCCCTCGGACGCCTCCGCACCAGGCACCGGCGGCGCGACGGCAAGCGGCGGCGCGACGAACACCGGCGGCACGACGAGCACCGGCGGCGTAGCCGCGAGTGGCGGCGCATCGGCAAATGGCGGCACGACGAACACCGGCGGCGCGTCGGCAAATGGCGGCGCGACGAACACCGGCGGAGCGTCGGCAAATGGCGGCGCATCGGCAAATGGCGGAGCACCGGCAGCGACTGACTCCGGAACGCCGAAGACGATCGACCACCTCGTGACGTTTTACGGGTGGCCCGACAACGACCCGCCGGGCGCCGGCATCGCCTATCCGAAGCTGCACCAAGAAGCCGGTGGCAACGGCACCTACGCCGATCCGATCACCTTCGCGACCGATCCGAAGGAGTGGGCTCCGGGCACCATCCTTTATCTCCCGTATCTCGAGCGCTACGTGATCATGGAAGACTCGTGCGCCGAATGCATCACGGATTGGGGCAAACAAAAGCACCACATCGACATCTGGCTCGACAGCGACGGCCGACTCGACAGCAAGGTCCTCGACTGTGAAGACACGCTGACGCGTTCGAGCACGCCCGTAGAAATCGACCCTCCGTCCAATCGACCGGTGAACGCGACGCCCCTCTTCGATTCCGATACGGGAACGTGCAACGCGCCGTAGTGCAGCGGGTGTCGTTTCGTCGACGCGATCTCGCAGCGCTGCCCCTAGCGCACGCCGCCATCGGCGACGAGACGGCTCATCGTCGCTCGCGTCTCGCGCCGTCGTGTGCGAAGCCTCCGCTTGCGCCCTCGCGACGGTGACGGTACCGACATGGCGTCTCGATGGACGCCGCACTGAGGAGCAGGAATCGACACACACGACTCACCCGGAGCCTGTCGCTCGTCGGTGTGGGCGCTTTCGCGTTCGGAGGATGCAGCACGTCGAATTCGACGCATCCCGACCGCGTCGACGGCGGAGCGCCGTTCACGCAGCGCGCCGGTGCTCGGGCGTTTTCGGCGCTCGCATCGGTTGCCGGCGCTGACGACGCGACCGTCGGCGCGCCCCCGATGAACGGCAGCGCGACGTTTCGCGCAACGACCGCCGGCGTGGATCTGACGCTGAGTTTCACGGGGTGCGTGTTCAACACGTTCTACGCCGTGCAACTCTACGATGCGTCGAGCTGCGACGACGCCGTGGCGCGCATCGCGCGCGGTGACGACCGCGGACGCGACGGCGTTCCGTCGGTCTCGTGCACCGGCACCAGCGGCTTTGCGTTGGTCCGTTACAGTCGAGAAAACGGCGATGCATTGCCGTGGACGATCGGCGACGCGCCGTCACCGACGAACCTCGTCGGTCGCGCGCTGGTGATTCAGGAGCGCGACGCGCCCACTCGAGCGCTCGCGTGCGGCATGATCGCGCGTGGCCCCGATGACCCCGCCGCCGACGCCGGCGGTGCGGCGATCCCGCCCGTCA
>DATBBD010000610.1:0-9450 GCA_036271175.1 Polyangiaceae bacterium
CCGAGGCGGGGCGTCGTGCGCTCGCCGCGTCATGTCGCTCAAGCTCGCGGTGCGCCGCGTCGGTTCGGTGGAAGTTCCGCTCCCCGCGTATCAAACGGCGGGCGCGGCCGGGCTCGATCTGTGCGCGGCGGTCGCCGAGCCTGTCGTCATTCAACCCGGCGATCGTCAGTTCGTGCGCACCGGGATCGCCATCGCACTGCCCGACGGATACGAAGCCCAGGTCCGTCCGCGCTCGGGGCTCGCGCTCCGGCACGGCATCGGCATCGTGAATTCGCCGGGCACCGTCGATGCCGACTACCGCGGCGAGATCGGCGTCGTGCTCGTCAATCACGGGCGCGAGCCGTTCACGGTGAAAGCCGGCGATCGCATCGCGCAGATGGTCATCGCGGCGGTCGCCCGCGCCGAAGTCGTCCTCGTCGACACGCTCGACGACACCGAGCGCGGCGCCCGCGGTTACGGCTCGACCGGCGTCTGACGTTTCGCGCGCCGCGGCGAGCGTCGGCGCGACCGAGCGGCGTCCCGTGCGTTCGAAGCGTCGCTCAACGCATGCCGGCTAGCGTCGCGATGAAGTCGCGGAGCTCGCCGGCGAGCAGGGTGCGGTCGAAATCGCGAGTCACGATGTGACGGCTCCGCGGCAAGATGAGCACCGTTTTTTCGCGGCTCGCGAGGCCGTTCGCGACGCGCTGGGCGTTTTCGACGGGGCACACGTGGTCGTGAAGCCCATGGGCGATGAACGCCGGCCGACTGATGCGCGGAAGGAGCCGTTCGATCCGCGCCCCCGCATTCATCACTTCGATGCCGCCATAAACGGGCTGCACGTTGTAAGTGAGCTGAGTCGCGCGCGCGACGGGATCCGCGATGTCCGCGCCGTTCTTGGGAACCCAAAAATCCCGAATGCGGAGGCGTTCGACGAGATGGAGCGGAAGCGCCGCGGTCAGCGGCGAGAGACGCGTCGCGTTCGAGAGCATGCCGAGCCCGAGCATGCGCTCCGGACGCACGAGGGCGAGGTGCGCGGCGAGGAGCGAGCCGAGCGAGATCCCGACGACGATGACGGACCCGTTCGACCCTGCGAGATCGTCGAACGCCTGCTCGACCGCCTGCGACCACTGGCCGAAATCGGTGCGGACGAGGTCCTTCGCGTGGGTGCCGTGGCCCGGCAAGAGCGGCGCGTGCGCGCGTAACCCGAGGCCGGCAGCGACGTCGGTGACGAGCTGGACCTCGAGCGGCGTCGCGCCGTAACCGTGAATCGCGAGCACCGCGGGTGACGCGCCCGCGACGTCGATCGGCGACGGATCGCCTTCGCCGACGAGGGCTCCCGGCTCGCTCGTCGTCTCGGCGCGCGCGCGCTGCGCGGCGCCGTTCAGCGTCACCCTTCGCCCCGCTTGATGCCGTAAGCGCGGATCTTCTTGTGCAGGTTCGTGCGCTCGACGCCGAGCATCACGGCGGCGCGGGAAATGTTCCACTCGAGGTCCATGAGCACCTCGACGATGTAACGGCGTTCGGCCGCGTCGCGATACTCGCGCAAGGTCTGTCGGCTCGCACCGCTCGGCGGTTTCGGCGGAGGCGTCGACCGGGAATGTTCGCCGTCGCCGTCCTGATCCTCCTCGAAGGGGTTCTCGTGCGGATCTTCGGGAAGATCGGCGATGGTCAGGATGTCGCTCGACAGAATCGCCGCGCGCTCGACGACATTTTTCAACTCGCGGACGTTGCCGGGCCACGAGCGATTGGTCAGCGCTTCGAATACCGCGGGGTCGATCCGTTTCGCGCGGAGGCCGTTCTCGTTGCAAAACGCCGCGACGAAGGCCTCGGCGAGGATCGGAATGTCGGCGCGCCGGTCCCGGAGCGCGGGAGCCTTGATCGGAAAGACGTCGAGCCGGAAAAACAGATCTTCGCGGAAGGTGCCGGCGGCGACGGCCTTCGACAGATCTTTGTTCGTCGCGGCGAGCACGCGGACGTCGACGTTGAACACGTGCTCCGAGCCGACCCGGACGATTTCGCCGTTCTGGAGGGCGCGGAGCACTTTCGCTTGCGCGGTGAGATCCATGTCGCCGATCTCGTCGAGGAACAACGTGCCGCCGTGGGCTTGCTCGAAGAGGCCGCGCTTGCGCTGCTGCGCGCCGGTGAACGAACCGCGCTCGTGCCCGAAGAGCTCGCTCTCGATGAGTTCGCGTGGAATCGCGGCGCAGTTCACCTTCACGAAGGGCGCGTCTTTTCGCGGGCTCAAGCGATGAATGGCGCGGCTCACGAGCTCCTTGCCCGTGCCGCTTTCGCCGGTGATGAGGACGCTCGCTTTCGTCGGTGCGACCTTGTCGATGTCCTGGAAGAGCTTTTGCATCGGCGGGCTGGTGCCGATCATCTCGTAGCGCTGCTCGAGCTCGGCCCGCATGCGCTCGACGGTGACGCTCAGGCGCGCCGTACGAATGCAGTTATCGACGCTGATGAGCACGCGATCGCGGTTCAGCGGCTTCTCGAAGAAGTCGCTCGCGCCGAGCTTGATCGCGAGCACGGCGTCCTGAACCGTCGCGTGTCCGCTGATCACGACGACCGGAAGCTCCTTCGTCGCTTCGTCGGACCGGATCTGTTCGAGCGCTTCGAGTCCACTCATACCGGGCAATTTGAGATCGAGGATGACCAGATCGACGGGGCGATTCGGCTTTTTCAGCACCTCGAGCGCGTTCTCGGCGGTCGGCGCCTGGATGACGCCGTAACCGGCTCCGGCGAGCACCATCTCGAGCGTGAGGCGAATGTTTTTCTCGTCGTCGACGACCAGGACGGTCGGCGCGACGGGCGACAGCGAATCGGTCGTCACGTCATCCCCCCTGCGTGTGGAAAGCGTGGGCGGAAACTCCCGAAGACCCCATCTTCGCGAGGAAATTTTTCGCGGGTACGACGAACGCGCTCTCGGGGTACTTGCCGAGAACGAGCTCGAACGTCGTGCGCGCCTTCTCGTCCTCTTTCATCTTGAGATACGTCTCGCCGAGGAGCACCAACGCCTCGGGCTCGAGCCCCGAGTCTTGGTAGTTCGCGAGCGCGTACTTGCAGCGAGCGACCGCGGCGTCGAAGTTGTCGCGGTTCAAATAGAAGTGCGCGACGTAGAGCTCATGCCGCGCCAAAAGGCCGGTCACGACCTCGAGCATGTACGAGAGCTCCGCGGTGTGTTTCGAATCGGGGTAGTCCGCGATGAGCGCGCGCAGGGCGACATGTGCGTCGCGGACGTTCGAGAGATCGCGCTCCTCGAGCGGCGGCAGCAAGATGCTCGCGCCGGATTGGACGAACTCGGCCTTGGCGATTTTGTACTTCGCGTAAGGGACTTCGGCGTCGTTGCCGTAGTCGGCCACGAAGCTTTTGTACATCCCGACGGCTTCCGCGTACTTCTCTTGGTGGTAATTGATGTCCGCGAGGCGGAGCTCCGCGAGGCGGGCGTAGCGGCTGTAGCCGTACTTCCGCTTCACTTCCTGCATCTGCTGGGTCGCGTATTCCCAATCCCGGTCGAAAAATGCGACGAGGGCCTGCTCGTACGCGCGTTTCGCATTTTCGGTGTAATGAAGAGGACTTTCCGCGGCCTTCTGTTCGGCGCAAGCGGGCACGAGTCCGAAAATGAGGCCGCAGAGGGCCAAGATTCGCGCCTGCTTCTGCATGGGATGCCCGCGATTGCTAGCGGTACGGCCAGAAGGTCGCAAGCAGAAGCGGCCCGAGCGGTCGGAAACATCCGCAAAAAGTCTGGTCCTCTCCGTTTCGTAAGGTAAAACGGTCTGGCCATGGAGCGATTCCCCATGACGCCTCGGGGTGCCCAACGGCTGCGCGAAGAACTCGTGCGGCTCAAAGAGGAACGCCCGAAAATTTCGCGCGATATCGGCGTCGCGCGCGAGCACGGCGATCTTTCGGAGAACGCGGAGTACCACGCGGCGAAGGAACGTCAGGGCATGGTCGAGGCCCGCATCAAGGACATCGAGGACAAGCTGAGCCGTTCGGAGGTCATCGATCCGACGAAGCTCTCCGGCTCGAAGGTGAGCTTCGGCGCTACCGTCGAGCTCTCGAACCTCGATACCGACGAGGCGACGAAGTACCAGATCGTCGGCGCCGACGAGGCCAACGTCGACCAGGGGCTCATCTCGATCTCGGCGCCGCTTTCGCGGGCGCTCATCGGAAAGCAAGTGGGCGACGAGGTGCGGATCAAGTTGCCCGCCGGAGAGCGTGCCTACGAGATCGTCGACATCCATTTCGTCTGAGCCGTCGCGCGGATCAAGGTCGCCGTCATCGACGCGCGCGGACGGCGCGGCGGCGAGCGTCGTCGTCGTCAGCGCGATCGTCGCGGCGTGGCTCTTCGCCGTCGCGGAGTTCGTCACGGTCGGCGTGATCCACGCGCCGGAGTTCACGTCGAGCTGGGAACTGACCCGTGGCGGCCTCTTTTTGGCTCCGGTGGTGCTGCTCGGCGCGGCGTCCGCGGCGCTCTTCGGCGCGGCGTGTTTCTACGCCGTGAAAGGACGAGGCGCGGCGCTCCGCATCGCGCTCGCGCTGCTGTCCGGCGCGTTCGCCGGCACCGTCACGCTCTTCGTCGCGACCGGACGCCACTTCGCGACGGCCCCTTCGCGAAGCGGCGTGGTCGTGCTCATGGCCGGCATCGCCGGAGCGGCGGCCTTCGCCGTTCAACCGTGGGCCGCGCGCCTGCGTGTGCGTCACCCGATCGCGCTCGCGACGGCCGCGCTCGCCAAGGCCGTCGTGCTCGAGACCGCGAATCGATTCGTCTTGGTTCGTCTCTATCCGGCGTTCCATGTCGGGCTCGGCGTGGCCGCGCTCGCGGCGGCGGCGTTCGCAGCGGCCGTGCTCGTCTCTCGTGCGGTTCCCGGCGCAGCCGAGCCCTGGTTTCGCCGTCCGAGCGCGGCGCAATCCGGCGCGCTCGTTGCGACCACCGTGGTGGTCGTTGTCGCGCTCGTGTCCACGGCGCGCCCCGCCGCGGCGCGCCTCGCGCACTTCGATAATTTGCGGCTGCTCCTCGTCGACCACGGCCCGATCCTCGGTGAAGGCGTCCGCGCCGCGGCGTGGCTCTCGCCGCCGGACCCCGCCGACGAGGGAGACCCCTGCATCCTCGATCCCCAGTCGTGCGGAGGTTCGGCCGGCACGTCCAACTCCACGGGCGGCGTCGATTTTTCCGGCCGCGATATCGTCCTCATCACGATCGATGCACTTCGCGCCGATCACCTCGGCACTTACGGATACGCGCGCCCCACGACGCCCGAAATCGACGCGCTCGCGAAAGACGCCGCCGTCTTCGAGCGCGCTTACTGTCCCACGCCGCACACGTCGTACTCGGTCACGTCGCTGATGACGGGGAAATACATGCGGCCCTTGTTGCTTCAAGGCATCGGCCAGGACTCCGAGACGCTCGCGACGTTCTTGCGCACGTACGGTTATCGAACCGCGGCGTTCTATCCACCCGCCGTGTTCTTCATCGACCAGCCGCGCTTCACGGCGTTCGAAGCCGCGCACTACGGATTCGAATACGCGAAAGTCGAATTCATGGAGGGAGAGGGGAGGGTGGCACAAGTTGCGTCCTATTTCGGCACAGTGCCGGACGCGCAGCGCCTCTTCCTTTGGGTGCATTTGTTCGGCCCGCACGAACCCTACGAAGCGCACCCCGAGCATCCGTTCGGCGATCGCGACGTCGATCGTTACGACAGCGAAATCGCCGAAGCCGACGGCGCCGTCGGCGGCATCGTCCGGCTCGTCCGCGCGAAGCGCCCGAACGCCGTCGTGATCGTGACGGCCGATCACGGCGAGGAGTTCGGCGACCACGGGGGCCGCTACCACGGCACGACCGTCTACGAAGAGCAGGTGAGGGTACCCTTGATCGTCTCGGCGCCCGGCCTCGTCGCGCCACGGCGAATCAAGGAAGTCGTGCAGACCGTCGACCTGGTCCCGACCTTGCTCGGCGCGCTCGCCATTCCGCCGAGCCCGCGCATTCGCGGCCGCGATCTCGGCCCGCTGCTCGCCGGAACGCGCGCGGAGGGCCCCGGCTTTGCCTTCGCCGAGACCGACGACAACGCGCTCCTCGCCGAAGGGCCGCTCCGGCTCGTCTGCCAGCGCAAGCTCGGCGCATGTCGCCTCTACGACGTCTCGCAAGACCCGACCGAGACGGCGGATCTCCGCGCGAGCAAGGGCCCCGACCTCGACCGGATGCGCGCCGAGCTCCAGGCGTTCGGCGCGTCGCACGGCCGTTACGAACGCGATGGGCTTCGCGCCGAGACCGGCAAGGGTTGGCCCGCGCCGATCGTCCGCGCGATCGCCGGCGACGCCGACGCGGCGCCCGAGCTCGCGCCGCTCCTCGACGACGCCGATCGCGACATTCGCCGAAAGGCGGCGGAGCTCCTGTTCGAGCTCGGACGCCCCGAAACGACGGCTGCGGTGCGGCTCGCCCTCGAGCGCGACGAGGACGTCGTCGTCCGCAAGTGGTGCGCGCTCGCTCTCACGCGACTCGGGGAAACCGCGCCGCTCACCTCCGACCTCCTCGACGACCCGGACCCGCGCTTTCGCCGGAACGCGGCGCTCGCCCTGGCCGAGCAAGGCGACGCCCGCGGCGGCTCGGTGCTCGTCGATTGGTGGCAACACGGCGCGGCGTCGGACTACGAGCACGCGGTCGCCGTCCTCGCCGCGCTCGCGAAGATCAAAGACAAGGACGCCGTGTGGCCCCTCGTGCAGTCGCTCGGCAACGTCCGGCTCCGGCCGTACATCGCGCGGACCCTGGCGGCGATCGGCGACAGCACGGCGCGCGGGCCCCTCGTCAAAGCCTTCTCGGAGGAGCGCTACCAGACCGCCCGCGGCGCCATCGCGGCGGCGCTCGACGCGCTCGGTGCCAAGGAAGAGCTCGCTCGCCCGCTCTTGCGATTTTTGGGGGTACCCGATCCGTTGCAGGGCGGCGTCGGTTACGCGGAGGACGCCAAGGTGCTTCAGTACGTGGGCGGCCCCGACGACAAGGGCCTCGCCGCGCTTCGCCGGCAGAGCAACGTCGGAGTGCTCGTGCAGCTCGTCGTTCCGAAAGGCGGGAACGGGAAGGGGGTTCGCGTCGTGGTGAGGGCACGCGCGAGCGAAGTTCCCGGCGAAGTGCGCGTCGGAAAGCGTCTCGATCCCATCGAGTACGACCGTAAAGGTAACGAGATAAACGCGCGACAGGTCCCAAAAATTCACGATCGCGATTTCGCGAGCGTGAAAGTGCCGGTGAGCGCGTCGTTCGTGGAAGTGAGCGCCACGTTGCCCGACTCGCTCGGGGTTCGGCCCGGCCGCGCCGTCGAGCTCGTCGTGTTTGCGGAGCGCAGCGTCACGCTCGACGGCCTCGTCGTCGTGCCGCTCGCGGACGAGCTACCGCCCCCGCCGCCCGAGCCGTGGTCGCCCGACGGGGCGCAGGGCGTTGGCGTCGATTCCCCGGCAGGTCGCCATTAGCGATGGTGCCGACGGGCCCTGTGGTATAGACCGCGCCCGTGGCGGAAGGTGACGAACCCACTGGATCGCGGCGCGAAAAGCGCCGTGCCGAGGCCGGCGACGAGGTCGTGGCGCCGGACGCCGACGCGTCCGGGCAAAGTGCCGCCGCGGTAGAAGAGAACAATCGGCGCGCCCGGCGAGCGAGGGCCGCTCAGCGGCGGCAGCAGAAGGGGCGTCCGCGTCCCGGCTCTGCACTGGAAGCACTCGACGCGAGCGAGCGCGTCGACGACGTCCTGACCCGCGGCACCGATCGTCTCGCACGGTGGGCCCAGGACCACTTCAATATCGTGCAGTGGCTCGTGGTCGCGGCGATCGCTGGGTGGGTCGGCTTCCAGATCTATTCGTGGCGCTCCGGCAAAACCGCCGCGAAGGTCGGCGCCCTACTCGCGGAAGCCGTTGCCGCCGATTACGGCCGAATCGGCGCGGCCGACGACGACGACATCAAGCGCGACTCGCGCGGTGACGTCGATGCCCGGCCTGCGTTCCCGACGGACGCAGACCGCATCAAAGCCGCGACCGACGCCTACCAGACGGTCGCGACGGATCGCGCCGGAACGCCGGCCGCGGGTCTCGCCAAGCTGGGGCTGGCGGGTCTCCTGTACGACCAAGGCAAGTACGACGACGCGAAGAAGCTCTACGAAGACGTTGCGAACAGCGACCTCGCGAAGACCGATGGGGAGTCCAAGGGCAGGGCCCTCGAAGGCATCGGACTCTGCCTCGAAGGCAAGGGCGATCTCCCGGGCGCCGAGAAGGCGTTCACGGCGTTCGATAACGCCGAGGTCCCCGGCTTCCACGATCTCGCCGTGTACGATCTCGCGCGCGTCCTCCACGCAAAAGGAGACGACGATGGCGCCAAGGGCCGACTCGTGAAGGTCGTCGAAAAGCTCTCCAAGGAGCCGACGCCGCCCGGTGGAGCGCCGAGCTATCTCGCGACCGCGTCCCGCGAGCTCCTCCAAGAGATCGATCCCAAGGCCGTCCCGCCGCCTTCGTCGGACGAAGCGCTGCAACGTGCCTTGCAGGAGTTCCAGAAGAAGCTGCCGCCCGGTGTGAAGCAGGTCGGCGGGTCGCCGATGGCTCCCGAAGAACCATGAGCTCCAGACTGCTCGTCGCCGGCGTTGCGCTCGCCGCGGTCGCTTTCGGATCTTCATGCGAGTCGATTCGCGCGTCCGCGAACCCGGAAGTGCCGACTTGGGTGCACCGGCCGAGCTGGTCGCTCAGCGTCGTGTTTCGCGAGCCGCTGAATGCCCTCTCGCGGCAGGAAACCGAAGCCTACGAGCGCGGCCGCCCGGAGCTCGACATCGACGGACGGCGCGTGTTCGTCGGCTCGAGCGACCGCGGTCTCTACGCGCTCCGTGCCGAAGACGCGACGGTGCTCTGGCGTTTCGAAACGCTGGGCGTCGTTCAGTGCGAACCGTTCTACGACGCGAGCGAGGACGTCGTTTACTTCGGGTCCAACGACGGCGCGCTCTACAAGGTGAACGCCAAAGACGGACGCTTGCTCTGGCGGTTCATGACCAACGCCGAGGTCGCGCGACGTCCGGTGATCCGCGGTTCGACCGTGTACGCCGTGAACGCGAACGACACGGTGATCGCGCTGAATCGCAAGACCGGTGAGCGCCGCTGGAGCCAGCACCGCGCACCCGCGCTCGGCATGGAGGTCGCGGGCTACGCCGGGCCGCTCGTGTCGGGGGACTTCCTTTACGCGGGCTTCAGCGACGGCACCGTGACCGCCTACGACGCTGAAACCGGCGCCGAGCGCTGGCAACCGGTGGATCTCTCCGCCGAAGCGGAAGAGGCGCTCGGCGACGTGCCGCGCTACCTCGACGTCGACACGACACCGGTCGCCTACAACATCGACGAGAGCCCGGTCGTCCTGGTCGGCAGCTACGACGGCGGCGTGTACGCCCTCGACGGCGACGACGGTGCACGCGTCTGGGGCCGTCCCGAAGTCACCGGCGTCCACGACCTCGTCATGTG